>JABDMQ010000040.1 GCA_013001365.1 Flavobacteriaceae bacterium | reverse complement strand
ATCTCCGATACGCCAAAAGGCATTAGAATAGATTTCTTGCATGACGGCCTACTTTCGGATGGCGTCTGTTACGACATATGTTCTGCAGGCTGGGATTTTTATATCCTGGATAGCCTAAAAAGCTATTTGGAAACTGGATTAGGAAAACCAGGACAGAACTAAAGACACAACACTTAAGTCACTTTAGTTACAAAATACATTTCAATTTCACCTTTGCCTTTAGCTTGAATTTTACCTCTTGATTCAAAACTGAAATCTGGATCGTCGTTGAGTAGGTTATAAGTATTTTCAGATATATTGACTTTTCCGATTTCGCCACTGCTTTCCATCCGCGACGCTGTGTTTACTGTATCACCCCAAATATCATATTGAAACTTCTTGATACCGACTATACCAGCAACAACAGGACCAGTGTTAATTCCTAGCCTCATTTGAAATGACGTTTCATTATTGGCTTTTTTTTCTTTGATCCTGTTGGTTATGAATGCTTGCATGTCCAGAGCGGCCAATACAACATTCTTGACCGCATTGTCCGATGGAACTGGTAACCCGCCTGCAGCCATATAAGCATCGCCAATGGTCTTTATTTTTTCTATGCCATAGGTTTCACAAATATGGTCAAAAGCCATAAAACAATGATTGATTTCTTCAATTAGCTCCTTTGCCGATAGTTTTTCGGCTACTTGGGTAAATCCTTTAAAGTCTGTAAAGAGAATAGATACCATGTCAAAATCTCGAGCATCAGCACTTCCTTTTTCTTTGAGTTCTTCTGCAATTTCTGAAGGAAGAATATTAAGCAATAGATTTTCTGAACGATCTTTTTCTTTCTCTATAATGGCTTTAGATTTTTTAACATAGCGCCAACGTCCATAAAAACCACCAGATAGCAATAAAAAGAAGATACCTGCGCCTAAAGCTATATCCTTGTTTTTCTCTTTTTTTCGAACTTCAGCTTGATGTGCCATTTCCACTTTTAGGTCTTTCTCGACTTGAAGTAAACTGTCTGCCAAAATTTGCTTATCGAACTCCATGCGTTGTAGTTTTTTGGAGGTTTCTTCAATTTGGAGACTATCATCATAGATTAACATTTGTTCATGGTAGGCTAAGGCTTTATTCCCATTGCCAAGTTCTTTATGAGCAAAATAAAGGCATTCACAATTGTCTTTTTTTCTGCTTAGGTAGCCCATTTTTTTAGATAGATTCAAGGTTCTTGTACAATAGGCAATAGCTTTGATGTAGTTTCCTTGTCTTAAATATAAATTACCAATATTACTTAATGTGACAACTAGCTTCCTAGTATCTCTATTTTTTTCATTTATTACTAAGCTTTTCTGAAAATACTCCAAGGCTTTATTATATTTCCCCTGTAATTTATAAATACCACCAATATTCGTCAACATTAAATTAATTCCACGGTAGTCACTTTTATCTTCACTAATTTCTAAGCTTTTATTATAATTGTTCAAAGCATCTTCATAATTTCCTTGTCTTTCATTTACCAAGCCAATATTTCCTATAATAGTTGGGATCCACCAGCTATATTCAATTTCTTCTGCTATTTTTAATCCTCTTTGATAATAGGTCATTGCACTGGCTTGGTCTCCTATATCGGAATAAATCAATCCAATAGAATTAAGAGCAGTAATGACTTCTATTTCATTATTGTAATCTTCACTAATTTTTAATGATCGTTGAAAGTAATTCAAAGCGCTTGTGTAATCTGCTTGATTTCTATAGATGCCTCCAATGGCATTTAAAGTAGCAGGAATTAGTTCAATTGCTCCAATTTCTTCTTTGATCTTGATGCTCTTTTGATACATCTCAATGGCCGTCAAATAGTTTCCTTGAACAGCATTTATTATCCCAATATTATTAAGGGACTTAGAAACTCCTGATTTATCACCTATTTCTTCTTTGATCTTTAAACTTTCTTCCCAATATTTCAATGCTTCTGAATAATTCCCTTTACTATAATGTGCAGTCCCTATGTTATGTATACCTAAGGCTATTCCTGGTTTATATGATTTCTTTATGGAAAAATCACGCATATTCTCGGCCAATACTATGGCACTATCAGGTTTTGTGTAAAGATATGCGCGAATAAAGCTATTTAAAGCTTGAACACGAGTGGAGTCGGTTTGCACTTTATTTTGCCAAATGCCGTAAAGCGAGTCTTGTTTAGTTTGGGCATTAGAGGTTGTAATAAGAAAGAGAAAAAGAAAACAAAGCCAACTATTTTTCATGGTATATTGTTTTAAAGCAAGGCGCTTCCAGATACATATAACCAGCGTGAGATAGCTATATAATCCATATACCTAAGATAGGTGTTTTTTTGATATGGTTGGAAGTATGCTCTATGAAGGCTAAGGCTGCAGGTTGGGATTTTTATATTCTGGATAGCCTCAAAAGCTACCTCGAAACAGGTGTTGGCAAGCCTGGGCAGAATTAAGTCGGCATCACTTCGAGATTCCTATTGTTGTCATCATCGTTATTGCAGGACATCCAACTTTGGGCCAACAACAGGATGAGTAAATATTTTGGTTTCATTATATCGCTTATTCGAAGATACAGTAACGCGGAATGGTCGCTTAAAGATCACCAATCTAAAGCATGTCCACGAAATTGTACATCACGACGGTCAGGTCATTGTTCTTCAAGCCTTTGAAAGCATTATAGTTAAGCAGTTCCCAGTTGTTTTAACATTTTCGTATGCGACCAAATAGCAGAGGCGAATGTCTTCTTGCTATAATAAGGCATGCCAAATTCTTCTGCAGTATCAACCACAATTTTTGAGATGTCCTTATAGTGTATATGACATACGTTTGGTAACAAATGATGTTCTATTTGGTAATTCAATCCTCCAATGAGCCATGAAAACAAACGGCTTTTAGGTGAAAAATTACTGGTTGTTGCAAATTGATGTGTGTACCAGTCGCCAGCAATGATGCCGTTTTCATCAGGAAGCGGGAATTCAGCACTAGGAATGATATGTGCCACCTGAAAAACTGTACTGATCAAAAGTCCGGTGACAGCATGCATTCCGAGAAATGCGAGAAGCACGACCCACCAAGCTTGAGGTGCAACGATCAAAGGTATTATCAGTGCATATGAATAATAGAAGAGTTTCCATCCCACCATTTCAATAAGGGCATTCCTGAATTCATTTTTACCTTTCAGGAAGCCCATGCCATGATATCTCTTTATACGAACAAAGTCCTTGGTGGTCACCCAGGATATGGTTGACAAACAATAGAAAATCCAAATATAAATATGCTGGAATTGATGTGACCAGTATTTTTTGGCATGCGGCGAGAACCTCAAAAAGAATGGTGCATTGAGGTCGTCATCAGCATCTTCAATATTCGTATAAGTATGATGTAACTGGTTATGCTGGATTTGCCAAACGGTCGCATTGGCACCAATAAGATTAAAGGTATAACCTAACAACTTATTGATTTTCCGGTTTTTGGAATACGACCCATGAATGGCATCATGCATAATACCCATTCCTATACCGGCCATGCCAATACCACTGACAATATATAAGGCAAATAACAAGAACGTACTTTCTATAAGTCCTAAACCGATCGTGATCAATGGCACAAAAAACAAGGAGAGCATAAGTATGGTCTTTGCGACCATGCTTTTATTTGCATGCTTGCTTATTCCTTTTTCTTTAAAATGGGAATTAATTCTTTTACGTAAAGTCTTTGAAAATTCGATGCCCGTTGCCTTCGTGAATTTTGGGTGCCTAACTCGGCTGTTGTCTGAAGAAATCATTGTTCCTGAGGGTTGTTCCGCGCAAATAGCCAAATTTCTAATGGCTGTTAATAAGAACTTTCTCTGAACTTACAATATTCCAAACGGGGATCATGATAAAAATATAGGTTGTCCTACAATTATATAACGGTGGTAAGATAGGATAAATTACCTAAACAACCCTTTTTATTTCATCAATAGCAGTTAAACTCAAGGTTGTTTACCCTACTTTTTCGAACACTAATCGGTAATGGTCCATGACCTCATTTTCGAAACAGACCCTATTCGGACTCACTTTGAAAACTGCTACCAAATGCCTGAATTCCTTATCCGTGAAGTAACGAGGGATGAGCGAAAGATATAACAAGTACTTCTTTAGATTGAATTTCCTGAATTTCTTGCGCCATTGTCCGATGGTTTCAATATAATCCAGTCGCCCGCTGCTTTGTGAGATCAACTTGAAATTTGGTTCGGCATTGCGAATCACCATTTCAGGTCCGTAAGGTAACCAAGACCCCGGAAATTGCTTGACCATTAATGCCATGATGTAGGCAGTAGAATCCACAGGTGCATTAACGTCAAGTTCCTCAAAAGGAATCATGTTCTTGCTAAAGGTCATGGTCTGCATGTAAAACCGGCCTCCCACGGGCAATAGGTTATAGATCGTCTTGAAAAAATCGCTATAGACTTTTTCTTGATTACCTTCTTGATAGTCCTTTAC
>JABDMQ010000009.1 GCA_013001365.1 Flavobacteriaceae bacterium | reverse complement strand
CCATCCTCATCTTTAACTGGCAGTCCTGCTCCATCAAGTGTCATGGTTGGTGCAACATAACCTAAAGTGGATTGAAATTCTACATTATCAGGAATGCCATCATTATCCGAATCCAGATCCAATTGATTATCAACTAAATCACCGTCCGTATCCTTGCCCTGCAAAATTGTTAAAGTTGGTGCCTTGTAATCAAAAATGTCGCATTGCGTGAACGACATTGCATATAGCCTAGTATGAGTCGTCTCTTGACTATTCTTGAGTTGCATCCTTATACTGAATTGATTGCTTGAGAACTGAAAATAGGAGCGCAATATCGTATTCGTGGAAAAACCGCCATACGTCACTGTTCCAGCGGTAATACCCGCGCCGTCATTATCTACACCAGGCTCATCATAGATATCGGTCGTAAGAGAGGTTGGATTATCCAATCCGAATGCTGATGGGTTATAATATCTTACCGATTCTTGATAAGTAGGAGTGCCATCGCAATCCCAGGTCGTTCCACCGATCCTGAAGATATTAGCTGATGGATTATAATTTCCGTTCACGACCGGCTCACCATCATCTACAATCGTAAACTCGTAAGTTACACCTGGCACACCAGAGCCTGTAAAAGTCAATTCAGATTGCAAAAATGGTGCGTTATCAACGGTGTCATCATCTATGTTTTCAATACTCGTATTCGTCAATTCAGTTATTTTCAAGAGGACATCATAATCGTCATCATTAAAGTCATCATTAACTGCATTCTCAAATCTGTAAACCGCAAAAAGCGTACCTGGACCCGATCCCGTGCCATCCACATAAACTCCATCTTCAAAAGACAATGATGGTACAAGGCAGTCGAATTGGTTAAGTTCCAATCCTTCTTGGGTATCAAGAATTCCATCATTATCATCATCCTGATCTACAAAATCTATGACACCATCATTATCCGAATCCGGGAAATCGTCTACATCACAAAAAGGACTCGAACCATCATCTCTAACGATAAAATCATGAGTTTCTCCAGTAGCATTTACACCACTGCCATCATATATTGGTGAATCGTCACCTGCCACATTAACAATTACAGATCCGCTATTCCAAGGTAAATCATCTGCCGATTTAAGAATGAGGTAATATTCATCTGCTATGTTAGTGGGAACGGTAGGTAAGCAACCTAGATCGTAAGTTGCCGCATAGGTGTTTTCAGTACCAGTGGTATTAAAACAGTTGTCATCTGGCACAGCTGTTTCAATATTGTTGCAAATAGAAAGCAAAAGATTATTTGCAGGATCGTAGACTTCGACCAAATTCTCATGGGCTTGGTCAGACCAATCAACCGTTATTTTAACTCGTTTAGTTTGTCCATAAATAACTGAACTAAATACGATTGAAATAATAGCAAGTACTAAAGTAATTTTTCTCATACTAGTTAATTTTAAATATAATTACCATGGGACAATAGTAATGCTAAAATTAACTCAGGTAGGGAGGGGCAAGTGAATTAACATACTAAAATAAAGCGAAATACACACTAAATGCAGTTAAATCGATTATCGCTTTAAAATATTCGTTAAGACGAATATAACCAAAAGAATAGATGTAAATGTTAGAATTGAGAATTATGAACTAGTTTTCAATAGGTGGCACCGATAATTGATGCAACTAGTGCTTTACCCAACCCCATAAATAGGAAAACCCATCTCCTTACGAAGATGGGCCTCCAACATTTGGATTAATAGCAATTTACTCCAAAATGAATTTTTTGTCTAGCATTATTCCATTCTCGGTAATGAGTTTGACCAGGTACACTCCAGAGCTGAGCTCTCCGAGTTGCAAGCCATTCTCGATGTCTGGGTTGGATACGCCATTGAAGGTCCTTACTGTCTGGCCAAGCATATTTGTAATGGCAAGGTTCTTTGGCTGCTGTTCAAGACCCTTGACGAACAAGGCATTGTCTTTTACGTACAGGACGACATCCTCTAATACGACATCCTGGTTGGATAGGGTCGTTCCGTCATGGAACACGACCTCGAACCTATCAGTAAAGGTTCCTGCCACCGATGTGAAATCGTATTTCAGGCCACTTCTCAGGTCGAAATAGTTGTCATTTAGCTTGTCGTACAGGTATAGGTCCTGTGCTTCAGGGAAATTGGATATCTCTGTAGCCTTGATGCTATGTGAATAGTTTCCTGAGGAATGCATGATAAGGTCTACTTCCTTGTCTGGCGTTATTGGCGCGAATGCCTGTATGACGTATTGCTGTCCGTCCAGGATGCTTCCCATGTCGTCTG
>JABDMQ010000405.1 GCA_013001365.1 Flavobacteriaceae bacterium | reverse complement strand
GTGTACATATACCTTCCCAACAAGTATGGTTCCCATCTATATCCTCAGGTTTTGGTACTGATAATTTCGCTTTAAGCAATGCTGATTCAGGGATTGTACATACTGAAAACGAGCTGGTCTCTGCAGTCGTTGATGCTTCAACATTTACAGATCTGACATTGGAACTGGACATGTACTTTTCGCGTTATGTTGTTGGAGTACCAGAATTCGTAAGTATTGAGGTATCAACCAATGGTGGTGCTTCTTGGCCAAATGTTATTGACTACATTACTGATGATGTTGGATACGGTACAGCATTTAGTCATTTAACTTATGATTTATCGGCATTTATTGGTCAATCCAATCTTAGAGTCCGCATATACTATTATTCCGAATGGGGAGATGGCGTGGCCGTCGATGACATACAATTATATGGCACTAAGCCATTAAATCCTTCCTTTACCTGGACGGGTACAGTTGATGCATATACTGATCCAGGTGCTACAATTCCTTATGTTCCTGGCACACCAACAAGTACAGTATATATTAAACCTACTGCCGTACAAATATTACAACCTAGCTTTTCTTTTACTGCAAATGCTACCTTATCCAATGGTTGTGTTATTAATAAAGATATAACCATAACGAATAAAACCAAATCATGGACTGGAGCAAATTCAACAGACTGGAGTGACCCTAATAATTGGTTGCCATTAGGGATTCCTGATGCAAATACCTGCGTTGTCATACCTGCCCAAGTAATAATTACTGGTACCGATTACGATGCATATGCAAAGAATCTAAATGTTCTGGCTACCGGCGACCTAGAATTACAATCGAGCAACAACCTTATTCTAACGGAGTGGATAGGCATAGATTCCAACGGTATTTTCAATATAAGGGATGGTGCAAGTTTAGTTCAAATTAATGATGATGCCAATTTCGGTATTGTCAATCTGGACCGAGATAGTCAACCTATGTACAGGTATGATTATACGTTTTGGTCTTCACCAATGACGCTTGCCTCAGGATTCAATTTGATTGATCTATCTCCGAACACGCCTGCCGGTAGTTTTTTAAGTTGGCAACCAACGCTCGCAGGTGGTGCAGGAAACTGGTCTTCTGAAAATGAAGCAACAACCGCAATGGCCCCTGGTAAAGGCTATATAATAAGGGCTCCAAATACCTTTAGCACGAATCCGAGTACAACTTCTATATTCAATGCCACTTTTGTCGGGACACCAAATAATGGTGACATCAGTATGCCTGTGTCAATTGGCACAGATGCAAATGTTGGCACATCGGTTGGTGGATCGGTCATTACCGCAGATGCCGACCAATGGAATCTTCTTGGCAATCCATATCCTTCGGCTATTGATGTAGTTAGTTTTCTTAATCATGCTAACAACACACCGCTATTAGATGGCACTATTTATCTCTGGACACATAATTCACCTCCTAGTTCAGCCAATCCAGATCCGTTTTATGGTGATTATGTAGAGAATTACACCCCTAATGATTATGCAACAGTTAACTCATTAGGGTCAACAAACACTGCTGCAACTGGTGGTCAATCACCAACACAGTACATTTCGTCTGGCCAATCATTTTTCGTAATGGGTCTTGGCAATGGCAATGCCTTGTTCAACAATGGTATGAGAGTTAAAAACGATAATGATAATTTCTTTAGAAACGTTGTATCAACGGCATCTCCTTCTAGAACGGTTGATTTCGAAAAGCATAGATTTTGGCTCAACCTAAGCAATGAAAACGGTGCCTTTAGTCAAATATTAATTGGGTATGCCGAAGATGCAACAGAAGACTGGGATCGCGGCCTGGACGGCAAAGCTTTTGGCGGAAATGATGTTTCCTTTTATTCTATTATACCAACGGATAACCTAAGGATACATGCGAGACCTCTACCATTTGATGGTAATGATCAAATTACTCTAGGGTTCAAAGCAGTTGTATCAGGGACCTATAGAATTGGTATAGACCATTTAGACAACTTTTTCAATGCTCAAGATATTGTCCTGAAGGATAATGAACTGAACATTTTTCATAATCTTAAAATGGCACCTTACTATTTCAATTCTAATATTGGAACCTTCAACGAACGATTTGAAATCATGTATTCTGATCCATCTGTAACTAATGAGCAAACCTTGTCCGCAGAGGAGGAATTAACAATCAAGAATTCTGTTAAGGTGATTTCCAATAACGAAATAACAGTTGTATCTACTAATAAGACCATTAATGCAATTGTTGCCTATGATATCCTTGGGAGACAATTGCAATATCTAGAAAATATAAAAACAAGACAAGTTCATCTAAATCAAATTGAAAAATCAAACCGAATAATCTTGCTTAAAATAACTCTTGAAGACAATGTTGTAGTAACAAAAAAAGTTGAATACTAAGGCAGTTGATAATATTTAGTAAAGGCCCAATTCTTCCTACGATCTAGATAATCTAAGTCAGATTCATTCGAATAGGACTCTCTTTCAAAGGAAATATTGATATAGGCCGAATACCATGATCCATATTGGATGTACCTGACAAAGAATTCCAACACATATAGCACATAAAAAGGAAGTATGAGCATTTCCAGCTGCTGCCTCAAATGAATTCTTTCATGATTAATTAAAATGTCGTCCGTCTTCGAAGACCTATGTTTCAAGAACACGAAGGGATAAATGGTCAAGCCTGAATATCCTTTAGGAATCAAGTATTTGGAGACTAAAATCATAAGTAGTATTCAATTAATTAAGGTCAATTTACATTATC
>JABDMQ010000259.1 GCA_013001365.1 Flavobacteriaceae bacterium | reverse complement strand
AGGGATAAGGCAGAATGGGAGCCACATCCAAGTTTTGGCTATTACACCAAGGATCAATGGGGAAAGACACAATATAAGCATCTCGATCACCATTTAAGGCAATTTGGGGTTTAGCAGGAACTCGATCATACTTGAATCAAATCATAAAAATAAAATAAGAAGAACCTAATGAAAATTATTTCCAAAAAACTATTGATCCTATGCTTACTGTGCATCGGTCTATTTCATTGCTGTCATACCCAAACTTTACTTTCACCAGATGAGAATCTCAAAATGCAATTTTCCTTATTGGAAGATGGTACACCTACATATACATTGAATTTCAAGAATCAAGAGGTCATCAAGTCCAGTAAGCTTGGCCTCGAATTAAAGAATGATGATAAAAGTTTGCTTGATGGGTTCTCGATTACGTCTACTGAAACATCAAGCATCGAAGAAAACTGGGTACCTGTTTGGGGAGAAGAAAGCAAAATAGAGAACCATTTCAACGGATTGGCTATTACACTTAACCAGAAATCAACGAATCGAAAAATGATCATCCGGTTTCGCCTTTTTGATAGCGGTCTTGGCTTCAGATACGAATTCCCAGTACAGGATAATCTAGGGCACTTCGTAATAAAAGAAGAGCGTACTCAATTTGCCATGGCAGGCGACCATACGGCATTCTGGATACCTGGTGATTATGATACACAGGAGTATGATTATACAGAGTCACGACTGTCAGAAATAAGAGGATTGCTACGCGGCTCTATAACAGATAATCTCTCTCAGACATTTATTTCCGATACAGCTGTTCAAACCTCCTTGATGCTAAAAACAGATTCAGGCCTCTATATTAATCTACACGAAGCAGCATTGATAGATTATTCCACAATGCATTTGGTCTTGGATGATGAAAACATGGTCTTTGAATCGTGGCTAACGCCTGATGCCAATGGTGACAAAGGCTATATCGTGGCACCTGCCCAAACTCCATGGCGAACAATAATAGTAAGCGATGATGCGCGAGATATTTTGGCATCACGAATTACCTATAACCTCAATGAGCCTTGTGAAATAGACGATACGTCTTGGATAAAACCAATGAAATACATTGGTGTTTGGTGGGAAATGATCACCAATAAAAGTTCTTGGTCATATACAGATGATTATAAAGCCGTAAAACTTGGAGTGACGGATTTCAGTAAAGCAAAGCCTAACGGAAGGCATGGGGCGACCACAGAAAACGTAAAGAGACATATAGATTTTGCAGCAAAGCATGGGTTTGATGGTGTCTTGGTCGAAGGGTGGAACATCGGTTGGGAAGATTGGTTCGGGCACTCGAAAGACTATGTGTTCGACTTCCTTACACCATATCCTGATTTTGATCTGGAAGGTGTTCGAGACTACGCCAAAAGCAAAGGCGTTGAGATGATCATGCATCATGAGACTTCTGGGTCTACTCGAAATTATGAACGCCATATGGATGAGGCCTATCAATTCATGAAAGACAATGGTTATAATGCTGTAAAGAGTGGTTATGTAGGCAATATGCTACCACGAGGCGAGAATCATTACAATCAATGGATGGTGAATCATTACCAATATGCCATTGAAAAAGCTGCGGATTATAAGGTCATGGTCAATGCGCATGAAGCAGTTCGTCCTACCGGAGTGGGGCGCACCTGGCCTAATCTGATCGCAAATGAATCTGCTAGGGGAACAGAATATCAAGCCTTTGGCGGATCTAAACCTAATCATGTAACGGTTCTCCCTTTCACACGATTATTAGGTGGGCCTATGGATTATACACCAGGCATTTTTGAAATGGATGTATATAACGGATCCCATGTAAATAGTACCATAGCCAATCAACTGGCGTTGTATGTCACCATGTATAGTCCGTTGCAAATGGCAGCCGACTTCCCGGAGAATTACGAACGTTTTCTTGACGCTTTTCAGTTCATTAAGGATGTGGCATTGGATTGGGACGAAAGTAAATATATCGAGGCCGAACCTGGTTATTATTTGACCATTGCCAGAAAGGCCAAGGGAACGAACGATTGGTACGTAGGTAATGTAAATGGTAACACTGGGCGAACTTCGGAAATAAGCCTTGATTTTCTAGACCCAAGAGTAACTTATGAGGCCATTATTTATTCTGATGCCAAAGATGCCCATTACAAGACCAACCCTCAAGCTTATGAAATCAAGAAGAGGAAAGTCAATAATAAGACCAACCTGAAACTCTATAGTGCACCAGGGGGTGGATATGCCATTAGCATTAAGAAGGTGGACTAATTATAGAATGAAGTAGTAAGGCTATTCAATTAGGGTTTTGACCTCTTGGAAATCCAACCCTCCGTAATTACCGGAACTCATTAGTAATAAGGCTTTGTTATCAAAGTTTTGAGAGAATAAGAACTGTTTAAAATCGTCGGGATTGGTATAAATGATCAAGTCATCACACTGAAAGGCACTGGCAATTTGTTCGTGAGTAACTTCTTCTAATTTTTTAATTTCAACCGCATGCGGTGAATAGAAAACAACTGCAACATCTGCTGCATCCAAGGCACCTTTATATTCCTTTAAAAAATCGGCATTTAAACTGCTGTATGTATGAAGTTCTAAAC
>JABDMQ010000386.1 GCA_013001365.1 Flavobacteriaceae bacterium | reverse complement strand
TCCACATTGCGGCCAGCTAACTTCATCAATGTTGCTTCCCAACATCCAGAAGGCAGGCCACATACCTTGACCATACGGTAGTCTCATTCGTGCCTCAAAACGACCATACTTTTGGTCGAAAAGGCCTTTTGTAAGAAGTCGTGCAGAGGTATAAGATGCCCCTTCGTAATTTTCTTCTTCTGCCGTGATGATCAAATATCCATTCTGTACAGTAACAATGGAAGGTCTATCTGTATAATATTGTAATTCACCATTACCCCAACCATCCTGGCCTTGACCTATGTCGTATGTCCAAATTGAACTATTGGGCGCGCCATCCCGATTGAACTCATCTTGCATGCTAATGGTCGTAAACCTTGCAACAGTTTGCTCCTCGCTTGTAGAACATCCTGAAATGATCAGTACCATCAGAAAGAGACCCCATTTATTAATGATATTTTTCATGTTATTCTTGATTTTCATAGTTATTTATTGAGTTTACAATTATCTCCTATTCAGAATAGTAGTAAATATTATCCACAAAAATGTTTGATATCGTACTATCCGAAATAAAGAAAATAAGACCTAGTTTATCTCTACTTGCAAGACCTGAGAAATCATCAAGTGAAATATCAAAACTCGCCCAGCCATCAGATACTAATTGCGAACTGCTAAAAGTGACACTACCTGATGACTCTGCTCCTCCAACATCATTTATTAATTGAAATCGGATAAAATCTCCCGAATTCAATGCTTCCCTAACATTAATATCTACATGTATATGCGTCATTGCACTAGCGTTAACTGGAGCCACATTCAAGAATGTACCAATACCTACAAAATTCAGATCTGTGTAATTTATGATCTCCTCGTCACCAAATTCAGCCGGCGGTGCTCCGCCTAGAGTAGTTTGCCCATCCGGAGTAAAGAAGCCATTATAATAATCAACTGGCACGTTATCGTATGCATCACTGAAAATAGAGATGACATTTGCCGCTGGTCTTGTTGGTGTTGGAGCAAAATCGAAGGCTCCTGTAGACGTCAATTCCAGAGATCCATTAGCAGGGACACCAGCTATTGAAGCCGTTATATTAGTTGTTCCTTCTGCAACGATTGTGGCTATACCAAATTCACTAACAAAAGCAACGTCTTCGTTGGATGATTGGAAATCGAAATAGGCTGGAGCGGCATTGACCGTCAAATTCATGCCAGAAGCAGCATTAAATGTCTGTGTTAAACCTGATATATTAAAATCAATACCTGTAAACCCATTTGCTAAACGATCTTCGCCATTGAAGATAGCTGGTTGCGCTTGTGCTAGAGTACCTAATTTTTCAAATCTAACCTCATCCAACCAGAATGTATAACCAACTTCACTTCCTAAGGGACCAATACCTGCAGCGGCATATCTCAACATGCCTCTTTCTTGAAACAATTTTGCAGGTTCCGGAATCGGGATAATGTATTTCACCCAATTGGTGGTTAAGGATAAATTCGGTCTTGTTGTAACGAATTTGTTTTCACCAAAATCCTCACCAAATCCAATTTCGGCTATTGTAACAGCCTGTGACCCTTTTGCCCAAAATGTCAAGGCATCAAATCCGGTAAGATCCCGTCCTGCTCCATCTATTCTAAATATCGCACCTGCATAATTACCTTCTGGGTCGTTGGCATTTGGTACATCAAACCTCATTGAGGCCGATCCTAAATAACTTTCGTTCTCATCTACAGACCATGCAGTTGGCTTTGACCCACCGTATGGAAAGTAAAAATTAGTTCCCATACCAATTGGTGCATCTGTGAAAATATCGGCTGTTGCAGGATTTGTTGCAAACTCAACATCCTCTGACAAGTCTCTCTCACAACTTACTCCTATGACAAGTATCAACCCAAGTAAAAGGTTGAGTCTATATTTACTTTTTATGTTTTTCATTTTCTTCACTTTATTATTTTCCAATATTGATATGTACATAAGTCCTGATTTCCCATTCATTTCCATTGTCAAACCCTACGGGGCTAATAATAGGTGATGGCGCAAATGGTAATGCATTATTTGGCGAATATCGAGGTGAAAACTGGTCCATTGATCGCCAAGTGCCTCGAATTCCTACTTTAGTACTTGGCAAAATAAACCATCCAGGTTTGCCAACACTTGTCGATAAGTCCAACATTAATTGAACGGGATATGTCAAGTTGAAATCACGATGGTAATCAAAAGGTCCCCAATCGTTCACCTTAAAAGAATGGATTAGCTTCAGTTTTTTATAGATCAATCTTATATCTCCACCAAAGCGATCAATGAGTCTTGGGTCACTACCGTTTGCTTGACCATTACCCATATATAAATTGGTAATGATACCGAGGTCAGGATTGACCTTGGAAACAATTCGAGAATTCGCTTCCCAAAGGTCCTCGGCTGGTGCAGAGTTAGGAAATGCGAATTGAGTACGATCTGCCAGGAATCCAATACCTGCATCTTGTGCTGTTGGGTGATGCTTATAGACAAAACCAAGGTTAAAAGCGAATTTAGCATCCTCTGCCCTATCGTTGTCCCATTCGTAATACCATGAACCAGGTGTTGGGTCGTAGGTAATTAGTATTTCTCCAGCTGTTGTTTCTCTGTTAGCTCTTACTGCAAATGGATCATCCACAATATTCCTTAGTCTTCCTGGTGCTGGCACATCATTTGGCATCGCCGCAACTATAGGTTTTTGCCACATGAAATTAGGTGCAATTTGTACATCACCGAACGAATAAGTAAATCCACTCAAGAAGTTGGTTTGGTTACCACTTCCAGTATCCTTTAGTTTCCAACCTGTAAACGTCCTTGTTTGATCATAGCCTCCATTAGCTACTATACCTTGTACAGCACCTTGAGCATACCAGTTAAAGCGACCACCTGCATAAGTGATTTTAGCTTTAGCACCCCAATTGTCTTCCCAATTGACCTTATCTGTATAAATCGTATAGTTTCCTGATGTTCCTTCTGCTACTTGGAACGTCCTGCCATTCAATGGTTGCCCGGCCCATATACCGCCAAGCTCGACATCTACTTTACCAAATTCTCTCTTTACATGAAGGGTAGCTCTACGAGTTTTCGGCAGCGGTACCGCAATGGAAGTAACTGCTTGACCTACGTCATCGACATCTTCATGATACACACCCGTAACATCATAATGTCCGATCTTCCGATTATATTTTAATAATACAGCCGGATTAGCGCCCCACCATAATTGTGGACCAAATGCAGCTTTCAGTCCATTCAAGGCCTTTTTACCATCGATTTCGATTCCAAGTATCTCGCCGTTGTAGATATCCAGGTTTGGACCATAATTCGCTTCCGGATACAATCCGAAAAAGTCACCTTCGTAACCCCAATGATAATGACCAGTACGATAAAATCCTTTTAAATGGAAATCTTTGGCGTTCCAATCGAATTCTGCGTTGTAGACCTTGACCCTATTAACATCGCTAAGAGTTATATTTCCGTTAGGAGAACTAACCTCAACCGGTCTTGCTGTGTTCTCATAGAAAATCTCGTCAATTGGATTACTCGCTACATTACCTATGATGTTAAAATTAACACTTGCTGACATATTAGGAGTAGGATTTCCTTCGACTCCGATAAAGTATGACTGCATATGATCGAATCCAAGTTCGTTAGGAAAGTCTGTGCTTCCTGGTACAACATCTTCTGGGGTTGTAATCAGACTTCCTCCTGTGTTGAAGGTCGTAAACTCCGCTCTAAGATTGTTTAATCTGATCTTGCCACCAGTCGCCCCCTGCAAAGCAGCTTTATCGCCCCTAGCTCGTAACATGGCATCCGTTAATTGAATACTACCAAAATGATTCTCGATAAAATCAATTGTAACACCTTCATCATAAGGATTCAATTCGTGAGCGTCTTTAAGCGCATAATAGGCTGCCCTTGGGTAGAGGTCATAATTGCCCATTGCATTTGTTGGACCTTTGGCGCAAATACCAAACCATTCTTCGTTCATGTTATTTGCACCTTCCTTGGCAAGGTCCCTTGCATAACCACCATTGGACCAAGAGGCATTGTTATCATGGACATCTGCGTTTTCCCGGTCATCGAAACCGTATTTCCACCAGCCATCACTGAATTGGAACGTAAAACCTCCAATTGAATTATTGGCCTTGCCTAATCCTGCGGCATTCTGATATATTTCTTTCCAATTGCCTAACATATAATAGGCCTGAGACTCTTGATCTTCTGAATTAGTAACAGCGTTGAATGCGTCTGCTCCAAACTCAGTGAACATTATTGGCTTGTTGTATTTCTCCTTTACGACATCAAACATATCGCCAAATGATAATCCTCGGTAAACATTGGTTCCATAGATATCTACATCTGGACATTCTTCAGCAATGATATCCAAGAACAGAACATCTCCATTACAAATTGCGACAGGATGAGAAGGGTCAATGGATTTCATCATTTTAGCAGCCTCGTTCATGAGTTTGTACATTGGCCGCCCTCTAGACTCTCCAATAAAATCTCTCTGTTCTTCCTCATCAGGGAAATCCTCTGTTTCTGCACCTTGCCAGAAAAGACCGTAGTTGTTTTCGTTACCCAATAAATACAGTAACAAACCAGGTGTATTCTTATAGCCTTTAACCAATTCTTCAACTTCCGACATAAGCAAGTCTCGTGTCTTCTGTTCATCATATAGGGTAACTGGCGTCCAAACACCATCTATTGTCAAGCCATATCGTCCGAAGGAATGGTTAAGCATCGTATAAATGCCATAGTTTTCATAAATGTACTTTATCCATCTAGCAGGAACACCGGTATATTGTCTTACTACATTAACTCCCATATTCCTGAGAAGACCCATTTCAGAATCTAGCCCCGCTTTAATGACATCATCTGACTTATTCCAAAAATCGGCATTAACTGTATTGGTTCCAATAGGAATATAATCCCAATTCATACCATTAATCATAAAGTCCTTGCCATTTACGACCAACTTTGACCCCGAATCATCGGTAACAACTGAAACTTTATCAGCTTGGGCAAAAACAGATGCCGAAAGCATTAAAAGAACAAGTCTTAAAAAATAGTGTTTCATAATTCCTTAGTGTAATTAGTTGATTAGTATTTTACTTAAAGATTGATTGGTTTGCTTGGATTGATTGTCCAGAATACATGATCATTATAACAAGATTATGAATTCATGAATGTAAATATAATGTTAAGTTTTGTTTACTTGATAAAATATACCTCTACAAAAAACATACAGAATAATAATTTGCATTAATTTTTAACAAATTCGCAATAAACAACAAGTTAACCTACGATTTCCCTACAATAAACATAAAAAATATTCTAGGTATTTAATTGCTATTTATAAAATGTTGTGGTAAAGTATAGGTGATTGAAGGATATGTAGTACCTCTATAACTCAAGGATATAATTTGTTAAGCTAGTTTCATGTTCTAATTGCATCTTTTTTCTTAGTCGATACCTCTTTACCTCAACACTCCTAGGAGATATGTTAAGTAGTGGTGCTATTTCCTTTGAGGACAGATTCAACCTAAGGTATGCACATAATTTAAGGTCATTAGGCGTTAATGAAGGATGTATGTTCTTAACCTTCTTCAAGAAATCTTTATCAGCATTGTTGAAGGCTTCTTGAAAGAACTTCCAATCATCTGTATTGTTTAGATTCTTATCAATTATCTTTACAACTGAGTTCAATCCTTGGTCATTATCCTTGTTCTTTAGCTCTTCTTTCAGGTTGTTAAGGAATTCGTTTTTCTTTATAAGACTCATTGTTGATATGGCCAATTCCCTATTCTTGCTCTCGATGTCTTGCTTTAGGCTTTCGTTCTTGAATTGCATTAGTTGCTGTTCATTCTCTAAATTCTTTAATTCGAGTTGCCTTTTGGTTTCCAATAATACTTTTTCTTGCTTTTTCCTGTAATGACGCCTATAAAGCATATGCGTTATGAATACTAGAATTAAGGTAGCAAGGACATAAAGTGCAATCATAAGGTTTGATAAGTACCATGGACGATTAATCCGAAATTGAAACGTTGCAGCATTACTTACTTGTTTATTTCCAACCCTTGCTTCGACATTGAAAGTATAGTCTCCAAATGGAAGATTATTGAACGACACTGAGGGTGTGGTTGACCATTCTGACCAATCGTCGTGCATACCTTTAAGTTGATACCTATAAGTTGTCTCAGAGAATTTCTGGTACTCCGTAACGCTATATGAAAACTCCAAGCTGTTTTCGGTATTCGGTATTTCTGAATCTGTTGTCAAATCAATAGCATTTTCGATCAACCCATAAGATCCTTTGTTTATTGAAGTAATCCTAACCGAATATTCTTTCGCGTCAACCTCATTTAAATCAAGTATCACATACCCATCTGTTGCTCCTAAAAGATAGGTCTGGTCCTTTAAATTAGTAATGTTCTCATAGCCTGTCATGCCATTCCTAAGGAATTCTGGAATGGCGATTTTATTCATTTCTGGTTGATTGCTTAATTTTCCAGGTCCGATATAACTTATCCCGTTATTAGCAAAGCTCCAAAATCTATTGTTTTTTATATCAAGAATCATTCTTCCGGACGAATAACTAGCATCATTGAAAACGGCGCTCAAAATAGAGTCTTTCCTGAATTCGTTTAATGCGATATTATATTTAAAAACACCTTCCCTATAAGCATATAAATAGTCGTCGTTATATTTTATTAAACTGGCATAAAGAGATTTTGGCAATTCAAGAATCTTGTTTACGCTTAGTGCATTATTGAATTCGTTATTTATTTGCAATTTGAAAACGCCTCGATATTCATGGCTTACGAAAATGGAGTTGTTAGGGCCGAGTTCAAAGAACTTCGCGGAATTGACAAACCCCTCTACCGAATTCTTGAATTGCCATTGATCGTTATTTTTTTCTAGCAATGTCAATCCTTCATATTTTCCTTGCAACAGGAGATCAGGATTACTCGGGACGGCTTTAATATCCCAAGTTCCTGGAAATCTTGAAATCAATTTGGCATTATTACCCTCAATAACAAAAGTTCCTTTATTATGACAACAAAACAACGTATCATCATAAGATTTCAAACTCCAGACCTGTCCTTGTGTTCCTTCCACAATTTGAAAATTATCGTCCTTAAAATCTTTAAAGAACAATCCTTGATTGGTGCCTAAATAAAGCTTGTCATTGAAATAAATCGAGGAATAAACTGTTCCTAACTTCCCTCCTTTATTTCGATAGACCTTGAACTGTGATTTCATATTAATACAATCAATACCGTTGTCAAGTCCAAGCCAAATATTTTGATCTTTGTCTTCAAAGAGGGATAACACGGTATTATTGCTCAAACCAATTTCTTGATCGATCATATAATTTAGCTCGCCATCATTTGTGAGATGAATGATCCCATTAGATATTGTTCCCAACATATAGCCGCCATCCCGTAATTTTATGCTATTGTAAACATTCACACTACTCAACAATTCTTTTGCCTGAATATCCCAAGTTTTCAAATCATTCCCAGACAAGACATAAAAGCCCTTGCTTTCTGTCTGGACAAGATAATCCCCATTAAAGCTGAATACATTTACGATCGTTTCATTTCTTATAAGTTCATTAGAAGTTACCAACTTCTCTTCTCCATTCTCAATTTTGTATATACCGTCACCGAGTTTCTGAAACATGATGGTATTATCTACCAAATACATTTTTGTAATCGTTGTATTGGATTCAATTATCTTGAATTCATCAGATATCGTGTTAAATAGATAGATCCTATTGAATGACTGAAAGACAATCCAATTGTCCAGTGGAATGATTTTCCAAATTTGTTCGTCCTCCACCATCTTCTCTTTTAACAATGGTTTGAGAGATGTGTAATCCAGATTTCCGAATTCGTTCTTCACCCAATAACCAAATTCCATATAACATCCTGTAAACACCTTATTGCCAATTACAGCCACTGACCGTAAAATGGTTTCATTAGGTGATGGATATAATTGCCATTTGGCGCCATCAAACTCTAATAATCCTTTATTATTAGCAACATAAATATAATCTTCGGCTGATTGGGAAATGGCCCAGTTTTGGTGTTCGGCCCCATACGTTCTTGGAGTAAATGCCTGAATTGTAGGTAATTCTTGTGTATAGCTATTAATTAGCGTTACAAAGAATAAAAGGCAAGTATATAGTGACCTTTTCGGCATAAGATAGATATTGCACATCGACTATGTATTGGCAATATACGAACTTTGTATGGGATATGTTATGTTGCAGATTTTTCGAATTTGGTACTTAACTATAGATCAATGACATAGATTTACTGTGAGAAATCGAGTTTAACTCATTCTTCCCAGAAATCGGGTACTACATTTTCTCCTAGAACAGTACAGTCGCCACACGATTCTAAAACCAAGACATATGGTGTAACTGAGAAGGGATTGAAGTCCATGCTAAGAGTTAGGTCATAGAACTGAAATCCTTGATTAAGCATATCGATTACAGGAGAACCTATTATATTATGGAAGAAATCCTCCTTAAGAAGTATAGGAGTAAAGAAATCATCACACGAATTGGCATAAGGTGGAAGAACTTCACCAGGAAAGAGATCTGAATAATTGAAATACACGCGTTCTTCACTCACCGACGAGACTTGAAAAAGTCCAATGACCTTTTCGTCAGGATTCGAGACCGAAAAGACATTGCCTTCTAAGAACCCAAGTTGGTTTTCGGAGAAAACACTTTCCGATAGTGAAAAATCCGATAGCGTACGATAGTATTCAAAAGCTTCCTGTGATTGCACGTATTGGCGCACAATTATAGAATAGCGATGCGACATTATATAATTGTTTCTTCCAATGAACCTCACCCTGAACTTATCTATATCGTTATTTGTCAGTTCTTCAGTGCTTGCAAGAATAATTTCGTCTGACAGAACGGTATTGTAACAAATCTGCTCCTGTTCTGGCCTATTTTGAAGCAAGAAGAAAAAGTCCATGATATCCTCTACTGTGTCGCCTGCGAAGAAATTTGGCGGGTAGTCAAAATCGTCATTCAAGATCACCAATTCTTGTGGAGAGTACAATGGTGCGATGATCTTATAAGTTTCCTCATATTCATAACGGTAATTCAACGAATTTTCATCTGAATTGAAAGTATCGACGAAAATAGAAACTCCTTCGAGACCATTTTCATCAAAACCTCTTTCTACATATAGATTATTTATTGGAGATACTGGTGTTAACTTTTCCAGTCCAGAACTATAAATAGTACCACTATTTGTAATGATCTGCATGCTATAGTCCAGATCTTCCAAAGCACGGAACTCACTAATGGATTCGTAAATTCCAGGATTTGTTTCTTCGAATTCATATTCAACCCCATTACTCACATTCACGTTGATCGTTGCATTGGATTCAGGTTGTGGGCCTTCTTCTTCAAGCCCATAAGTTCTTGAAAGTTGCACCCTCTGTTTAACTAACTGATCAGTTATAGTAGCTTCAATGACCAAGTAATTAGTGATTTCAGATTCTGATTCAAGTGGTATTTCTTCTACACAACTAAAACATAGCAGCAATACACAAATTGATTGTATGTAGTATTTGATTGAAGGCATCATTCAACCTTGAAATATTTCTTTATAGAAACCGGTTTTCCATCTTTATCGAATCCTTCCAATGATACTTCAAACGTTCCTCGAACATCTGAAGTGAAGAATCTTATTCTTAGTCTTTCACCAGTCAGTGAAATATTCGGCTCCCATAATAACTGAGTTCTGTAATCAGGAATTCGATCAGCTGATTTGCTTTGTAGATCATAATCCTGATAAAAATAATCTTTGTCCTGCTGTGGACTTTTAAGGTCAATCAGCTGAATATGCTCACCCTGAAGATTGTTGTAGTAATCACCATCAAACGTATTGATCATCAAAACGCCTTGATAAACACGCTTATCGTAATAATACTCATCCCTTAAAACACTTATGGACTCCACCTTATTAGCATCGAAATACAAAATACTTTCGTGATCTTGCACCGTGGCTCCATCTACAACAATAAGAGGGAGGATATCAACTTCATAATATGGATCTGTTTCTCTTTCTCTAACATTAATGAACCTTTGTTTACCACCCTTCCTTTCGTGATATACATCATCTACAACTTCTTCTAAGGTCTTGGCTATAGTAGAGAATCGCTTGTAATCATCAAGCACATAGGTTCTTATTGGGTTTCCATAGAAAAGCTCACCATATTCTCGTTTTATTATTTTGTCTTGCTTAACATTTGCATATCCATTCTCAATTTGGTTATGTATGCTTCTTGCTATAATAGCATCCTTATGTTTAGGGTGAAGTTTGATTTCCTTGAATTGCAGATCAGAAAATTCTCGAATGCTGGCATCATTGATAGTTAATTTAAAATCGGATGGTTGGTCATTCAACACTTGAATTAAAGCCTTTGGAGTGCTATACTCATTCAATAATTGGAAATAAAAGATTCCATTCTCGTTCGTCCTTACGATATCCTGATATGCTTCTTTGCTCAATATTGAAAGGGCCACTTCTTGACCCGAAACAGGCTGCCCGGTTTGGTTGTCAACTACCATGCCTGAGAGCATTTCGCCCTTGAATTCGGGAAGATTAATGATCTCTCCGATCTTACGAGTGCTACTAACCCTATTATCTTTCAAAGCTTCTTGAAATGCAATAGTGGTCAATTTTCCATCATCATTTATAAAGTCTTCTTTCTTATTGATCGAAAGCGAATAAACACCACCAATCGCAGATCCTTCCTTAGCAATCAATGAAATATTAACTGCTTGTCTTTTGTCATAAGCATCAGCATCTAATACCAAATCCAACTTATCAGATTCCTTAGGCTGAAAAACGTTCTGAGTTACTATATCTACCGCATTCTCATCAAAAGTAATATTGGCATAAGGATTAATTATGCTTAGATCAGCTTGAAAGAAATCGTCTCTTGATCCATTGGTCATCCAGCGCGTATAGGCAATAAGCTTATAATTACCACTTCTTATTGAAGGTGGGACAAAAAAATCACCTTTGCCAGAACCATTCGCCAATCTGATTTTATGCTCGAATACCAATCCTTCCTTACCAACTAACTTAACGTAGGCGATCTTGCTATTGTTCGACAATTCCTTGGTATTGGCATTCTTGCAATAAACCTTGTAATGAAGAGTTTCCCCAGTAAGCATGAAAACAGAATTATAATGAAGGTAAATGTCCTCCTGCGGGATATTAATGTACCAGGTTACATCATCAATGTTCTTCAAGACATATTGACCATGCATGGTTTTGAAAGCAAAGGTCAGAAAAAAGGCTGTAAGTATATATATATTCTTCATCATCATAACTTATTCTTCCCAAAAATCAGGTGGAAAATTGTTCCCTATTACTGTACAATTCCCACAAGTTGGAGCCACTAAATAATATGACCCTTCATCAGGCAATGGATCCTCGTTAGGTTCAAGATATTTATTTCCAAGGTCCAAAGCATTAGCAAGTGGAAATGTCGGTCCTGGCCTAGATTCTAATGGCGCAAATGGAACACAACTCTGGAAATAAGGTGGCAATACATCCCCAGGAAACAGATCAGCATAGTTAAAATACACTCGTTTTTCATCAACTGATGAAACTTGAAAAAATCCTATTACTTTTTCTTCCTGATCGCTCTCAGAAAACACATTGCCATTCAAGAATCCTGGCTGGGACTGTGAAAGCAAGTTATCTGAATCTGAAAACTCCTTTAAGGTCTTATAATACTCAAAGGCTTCAGGGGATTGCACATATTGCTTCACCAAAATACTGTATCGATGGGAAATTATCGGGTTGTCCCTACCTAAGAAACGAACCCGAAATCTGTTTATACTGTCTTCGTTAAGGTCATTTGTAGATGAGATTATAATATCTTCTGAAGCGACAGTTGCAAAGCAAATTTGCTGCTGCTCTTCTTTTTGGACCAGAAAATATAATACTCCTGTAATTTCAGTAGGATTGTCTGGATTGCCGTATATGTATTCATATTCCATATCTTCTGGACTATAATCCGGAGCAATGATCTTGAAGGTCTCTTCATAAGTATATCTGTAGAATAATGAGTTTCCCGTTGGATCAAAACTATCAACATATATGGAAACGCCTTCCTCATTGTTTTCATTGAAATCTCGTTCTACATATAGGTCGTTTATTTGAGTTTCATTCGTGAGCTCCTCCATCGAAGAACCATAACTACCGCCATCGCTAGTATTGATCTCCAATTCATAGACTGTGTTAGGCTGTGCTGCAAAAATTGATTCGGATTCATATCTTCCCGGAAACACCTGCTGGAACTGATAAGAATTACCATTGCCATCTAGCACCCTTACTTGAGCGTTGAATTCTGGTGAAGGTCCTTCTTCCTCAAGAAGGTAAACTCTTGAAAGCAAAATGACTTGATTCTTCATCTCATTGGTTAAGGTCGCCTCGATTACCAAAGCACTTTCATACTCTTCTTGAATCTCAGTTCTAAGGTCTATCTCTTCGACACATCCATATAACGCCATAAGAATCAATATAAAACCATATGTCTTGAACCGTCTCATCTAGAACTTGAAATTAAATGTAAGCGTTGGTATAGGAATTGAGAAAATAGAACTCTGGTAAGCCTTAACCTGGCCTTCTTCCGTAACAAAAAATACAGAATAAGGATTGTTTCTACCTAACACATTGTAAATGGACAAGTTCCAGAAACTATGTACAAATTTCTTGATCCTGTGATTTCCTTCATAATTGAAACCAACATCCAACCTATAATAATCCGGAATTCGGAATTGATTCCTATCACTGTATAAGGTGTATTCTGCCCCATTGAATTGATAGGTGCCTATAGGATAGGTTATAGGTCTTCCCGTTTGATATGAAAAATTACCCGAAAAACTGAATCGCTCTGTCAACTTATAATTGATCACGGCACTGAAATCATGAGGTTTATCATAATTAGCAGGGAAATAATCACCACCATTAACACGCTCTTCAGGGAACATACTATCAAGTTTCAACTGAGTCCTCGAATAGGTATATCCTAACCATCCATTCCATTCTCCTCTATTCTTCTTTACCAAGAATTCTATGCCGTAAGACCTACCTTCACCTTGTAAGACTTCTGTTTCAAGGCTTTCATTCAATAACAATTGGGCGCCGACCTTATAATCCAGGATATTGTCATAGGTCTTATAATAACTTTCAAGGCTGATCTCATACATGTTTTCCTCGAAATTCTTGTAAATCCCGAATGCAAATTGCTGAGCTCTTTGAGGTTCGATGTTCTTATCCGACAATTTCCATGTATCTGTTGGCGAAACGGTCGTGTTGGTCGATAATGTATGGATGTATTGAAAGGTATTATTGTAACTCGCCTTAATTGACAGGTCTTCAGAAAGGAAATATCTTGCTGATAACCTGCCTTCTAATCCACTATA
>JABDMQ010000355.1 GCA_013001365.1 Flavobacteriaceae bacterium | reverse complement strand
TTGGTTTTTGTTCAAGTATTCTGCAGTGATCGGATTAGTAATCTGGTACATGGCCCTCGCAGGTACACCAATTACCGTTGCGATATATATGGCAACACCATAATAAGCTACATTTTCGATCTCAATGAACTCGCCTAACATGAACTTATCAATATCCAATAAAAGTACAGCTACAGATCCAGCGATGATTATTAAGGCAGAATAATTCAAGACTTCCTTTAAATTTGGGATTCGCTTGAACTTTACGACTGGAAAATGAACGCTATAGGCATACAGTTTCATGATTACCATTCTTAGTATGTAGACCATTACAATGGCAAAAATAAATTCTTCAACCGTGAGCCACATCTTATAAACACAGAGCAAAAGCACCATCACTCCTGCCCTATGGAAGACTTCTTTCATGAAATTGCCGAATACGGTTTGCATCTTGACCTTGGACCACGCATAGAAGATCTCGAAATAAGCGAGGGCCACGGCAACTGCGAAAATATGCCAAATATAATCCTTGACAATTGCATTTTTCTGTGACAAAAAATCTCCAATTGCATCATAAGACAAATAACCTACAAAAGCCACTGGAACAATAACCAATAATGGAAGGAACAAGACCAAAGTCAGGAAACTGTTCAAACTGTTCTTGGTCTTGTACGAAGAATAAAATTTAATAATAGTATTATGAACGCCGAACGCCATTAATGGCATCATGACAAAGGCTGTTGATAATATGAATGTCACTAATCCATAATATTCAGGCGAGATAAAATTGGTATAAAGAAAAAGCGTGTTGATCGCGCCAATGCCAAACCCGATATAGGTCCAAATGGTATTCTTGAAAGATTGGCTTAATACGACTCCCATTTATATAAGTTCTGCTAAGGATTCTGTTAATGTTTGCCTATGGTACTTATCTATCCCTCTTGGTTCGTTATTCAATTTGCCGTACTGGTAAAGTTCAAATTGCTTGTTTATCCACTCTTTCAAAGAAGCATGATCCTTATAAGTAAAATACTTTCCCGTATTTGTTTCCTCAACGATCGTTGCGACATCTGAGCCTTCCGGTCCAATTGCAAGAATTGGCCTATTGGAAGCCATATATTCGAATAGCTTGCCTGGGATGATGCACTTGGTATCTTCTGAATCGATCTCTATCATTAAAAGCACTTGGGAACGTCGTTGGTAATCTTGAGCTTCTTTATGAGGCACATACCCAATAACGTTGGTATGCTGCGTTAGATTGTAATTGTCAATCGATTCTAGTACATCCTCACTTACCGTCCCTATTAAATCGAGTTGAAAAGATTTGGCGAATACTTCATTTTCTGAAACCAGTTCATTCAGGGCTTTCCAAAGTGAATCAGGATTTCGTTCAGAGAGCAACGAACCTATATGAGCTAAACTGAATTTGTCGTCCAACTGAACGCCAGAAGGCAATTCTGCATCATAGCCATTAGTAATTACTGAAATGGGACTTTTTGTTTTTGATTCGAATTCAGTCTTGGTGATTTGGCTGGTTACAATAACGTGGTCAGCAGAATTCAATACTTGTCTTTCCAAGTCTTTATGCTTTACCTTGGATGCCGTACTTAGTTTAAGTTTCTTATGGTAACCAATGGTGGTCCAAGGATCACGAAAATCAGCTATCCATTTAAGATTCATTGATTCTTTTAGTTTAAGCCCTATTAAATGCAAGCTATGTGGCGGACCAGTAGTAATGACGGTCTGAATGTCATTATCTTGAATATATCCTGATAGATACTTAACAGAAGGTTTCACCCATGCTTTACGTGCATCGGGAATGAAATAATTTCCTCGGATATATAGCATTAATTTCTCAATGAGTCCCTGTTTTTTTGGACGATGAATAATACCTTTGCTGATTGACCTTGTACTTTTATGAGATAGAATGCCAGCTAATTTATAAGGCTCTTTTATTGGATGTTTAAGAATCGTAATTCCCTCAGGGATTTCTGCTTCTAATGAGTCATCAATGATCGGGTAATTAGGATTATCAGGGACATAGACGACTGGCTCAATATT
>JABDMQ010000354.1 GCA_013001365.1 Flavobacteriaceae bacterium | reverse complement strand
TAGAAGTTTGGAACAGCGTGGCATGAAAGCCATGCGATTGACCGTGAACGAAAACGGAAAGACCACCAACGAAGCTATTTTCCCATGGGCATTGGCCAGTTATAACGATCAAACGGTGATCATTCCGCTGGTGAAGAACAAGATCGGTGCGAATCAGCAAGAATTGGTGAGCAACTCGGTACAGCACTTGGAATATGCCTTTGCAGACGGGTTCAGTAAACTCGTAAACCCCAAGAAACAAAAGATTGCCGTTTTACGCGGTAACGGTCAATTGGAAGACCAGTATCTTGCCGATTTCCTAAAGACCATAGGCGCCTATTACTATATTGCACCTTTCACTTTGGACCAGGTCGATGCCAATTCTCAAGGCAGCTTGGATGACCTGAATGAGTTTGACTTGATCATTTCGGCCAAGCCAACGCAGGCCTTTACCGAAAAGGAAAAACTAGTATTGGACCAGTACACCATGAATGGTGGCAAGAGCCTCTGGTTAGTTGAATCGATTGCGATGGACAAGGACAGTCTCTTTAACGATGAAGGAGCTTCAGTAGCGATTCCGTTGGACCTGAATTTAAATGACTTTTTCTTCAAGTATGGAGCGCGCATCAATCCGGTGATGGTGAACGACCTTTACTCGGCCCCTATTACCTTGGCCATAGGTGAAGGCAGCGAAGCGCAATTCCAGCCCGTGAAATGGCAATATTCTCCTTTGGCATCGAATACCGATAATCACCCGATCGTGAATAACCTGAACTTGGTGAAATTCGATTTTGCCAATCAGATAGACACCTTGAAGAATGACATCAAGAAGACCATCCTTTTGAAGAGTTCGGCCTTATCGAAACTAGAAGGGACGCCACGCGAAATACGCTTGGACATGGTAACGAACGAGCCAGATCCTTCCACTTATACCAATGGTAACCAGACCATGGCCCTTTTGTTGGAAGGTGAATTCACCTCTGTTTACAAGAACAGGATCAAGCCGTTCGAGCCTACAGACAATAAAGACGAAAGCTCAGATACCAAGATGGTAATCATTGCCGATGGCGACGTGATCAAGAACGAAGTCGGAAGGAGTGGCCCACAAGAACTCGGGTTTGATCGTTGGACAGGACAGGTTTACGGCAATAAGGAATTCCTGTTGAATACGGTTAATTATCTACTGGACGACAGTGGCTTGATAGACATTAGAACGAAAGAAGTCGCGGTGGCCTTCATGAGTCCACAGAAAATAGCTGCTGAAAAGACCTATTGGCGCGTTTTGAATATCCTTGTTCCTTTGGTATTACTTGGTGTATTCGGATTCGCGTTCAATTATTTCCGAAAGCGGAAATACGCATCTTAAAAGTTGTTTTCCTTCTCTACTCCTGGCGTTTTTTGGAATGAAGCATTCAAGCTAAAGGTAAAGACAATGAGATCCCCGCATTCGCGAGGATTGTGTTAATAAAATTGTATAAGTTCAATCGCTTTGTATCAGCAATTGGGCATATATTTGTGATTCAGTAAAAAATTAATCAGACCAAATGAAATTCATAGTTTCAAGCTCATATTTATTAAAACAATTGCAGGTTTTGGGTGGTGTCATCAACAGCTCAAACACCTTGCCTATCCTTGATAATTTTCTCTTCGAACTAGACAACAAGAAACTTACGGTTTCTGCCTCTGACCTCGAGACCACCATGTCCTCGACAATGGATGTAGAAAGCGATAGCCAAGGAAGTGTGGCATTGCCAGCAAGATTATTGCTTGACACCTTAAAAACATTTCCTGAGCAACCCTTGACCTTTGTTGTTGAGGAAAACAATACCGTCGAGATCAGCTCTAACCATGGAAAGTATGCTTTGGCCTATGCCGCTGGAGAAGAGTTCCCTAAAGCTGTAGCCTTGGAAGATCCGAGTTCTACGACCATTATGGGCGATATCTTGGCCACTGCTATTAGCAAGACGATCTTTGCTGCTGGTAATGATGACCTAAGACCAGTTATGAGTGGTGTGTTCTTCCAGTTCTCATCAGATGATCTGACCTTCGTTGCGACCGATGCACATAAGTTAGTAAAATATACGCGTGGCGATGCGAGTGCGAGTCAGACAGCAGAATTCATCATGCCCAAGAAACCATTGAATCTCCTGAAAGGAATTCTTGCAGGCTCTGAAGAAGACATCACGATAGAATATAACGACTCCAATGCGAAGTTCAGTTTTGAGAACACCGAATTGATCTGTCGCTTGATCGATGGCAAATACCCGAATTACGAAGCAGTGATCCCAAAAGAGAACCCTAATAAACTCAATATCGACAGAATGCAGTTCTTGAATTCCGTTAGGCGTGTATCTATATTCTCGAATAAGACCACTCATCAAGTACGCTTGAAAATCGCTGGATCGGAATTGAATATCTCTGCTGAGGACATCGACTACAGCAACAAGGCCGAAGAGCGTCTTACCTGCGATTATCAAGGCGATGACATGCAAATAGGCTTCAACTCACGCTTCTTGACCGAGATGTTGAATAACTTGAATTCTGATAGCGTGCAATTGGAAATGAGCTTGCCGAACAGGGCAGGCATCTTGACGCCAACCGATGGCCTGGATGACGGTGAGCAAATTACCATGCTCGTTATGCCAGTGATGCTGAATAACTAATGAATTCCTGTGAAAGCAGGAATCCCAGAATCGAAATACAAAGACTATAGTGAGATCCTTCTGGTAAATTTATGTCTTTTACCATCTTCAGTCAGGGTTCCATAAAATAAGATTCCTGCCTCCGCAGGAATTTGTAAAATCAAAAAGCTCCTCAATAATGAGGAGCTTTCTTAATCTCTAAAAATATAACTAACTAACT
>JABDMQ010000339.1 GCA_013001365.1 Flavobacteriaceae bacterium | reverse complement strand
AGAATACCATCGTCGGCGATATGTAGTGACCTGATCTCGTTATTTGTTCCAACTTGCGATGTAGAAGCATCCATTAAGGCAGACCATTCATTACCATTCCAGGATGCGATGTTTCTTGTTGTCATATTTCCGATGGTCTCAAATATTCCAGCTACATATACATTGTCGTTTTGATCAATTTCCATAGCAAGAACAGGTCCATTAGTTCCTGTTCCCAAGGCATTCCAAGAGGAACCATCCCATAGTGCAATATTATTAGCATCAATCCCATCTACTTGAGAGAAATTACCACCTATATATACATTCCCATTTGACACAACTTCGATGGCATTTACTGTACCATTTGTTCCAGACCCAAGGGAATTCCATCCAGTTGATTCGTTCCAAACAGCAATGTTATTAGCATTTACTGCACCTGCTTGACTGAAGTTCCCACCATGATAAACATCACCATTGGAATTTGATTTTACAGCAAACACTTCACCATTGTTTATATCGCCACCTTCAAGGCCTAACCATTGCCCAAATCCATCTACAACGATTGCTTCTTGATTCGTTTCACCATCTGTTATACGATATATCTGGGCGTTATTGCCATAATCACAAAAGTAGATCTCATTGTTCTTGTCTATTCCAAAAGTAGATATGAATTGACCATTGGTCTGGAAAAGCAAATTGCTTTCGGAACTTCCATCTGCTGGGTTATATTCCAAAGACCAGACCCTGCCACTTACATAATCTCCAAATATGTATTTCGAAACAAGATTGGCCATATCCGTTCCCCGGTAGATAAACCCCCCTGTAATGGAAATATCTCCCTGAGACCTATCATAGAAGTGAATTGGAAATTCAACTTCACCATCTATGGTCACATTACCATTAGCGACCGAATTGGCTTCAAATCTGCTCCAGCCATAATTATTTCCATTTTGAATTAAATTGATTTCCTCGAAGGCATTCTGTCCTACGTCTGCACCCCAAATTGTTCCGGATGGTACATCGAAAGAGAATTTCCATGTATTCCTCAAACCATATGCAAAGATTTCATCCAATCCGGCTACTCCAACAAAAGGATTATCACTTGGTATCTCATAATTGCCATTTGGAAGCAAAGGGTTGCTTTCAATTGGGTTGCTTCCATCTACATCGACATCTATACGGCAAATACTTCCAAATACATTTTCAATGTTCTGCGCATTTTGCTGAGGGTCATTTCCTCCTCCACCATCACCAAAGGAAATATAGAGATAACCGTCTGGACCAAAATCAATTTTCCCGCCGTTATGATTACTGTTATTTTGATTTTTGTCAAATTGAAATATCACTAACTCACTATTAGGATCTGCTAAATCTGGATTCTCGGGGCTTACTGAGAAACGAGAAAGTACCATTCTTACTGATATTCCTGCAACGGGACTATCAGTGGTATAATAGACATAGAAATATCCGTTATTGTCATAATCCGGATGAAATGCTAACCCTAAAAGCCCAATTTCCTGACCATTTGAGTAAAGCACTCTATCTGTAATGTTTAAAAATACATCGACCTCCGTTGGATTAACCTCAGTATTATTTGGAAAAACCTTTATACGCCCTGGTTGCTCTACTACGAAAAAACGGTCAGAATCATCTACAGAAGCTTGTAGCTCAACAGGATATACAAATCCAATATTAGGAAAGGCTGCTTCGTAAGTGATCTGTGCGTTTGCACCACCAATAAAGAAAAGTGTTGTAAAAAACGCAAAGAAAATGGATTTCATAATAGCAAAATAAAAACCAAGTAAATTTAGTAAAATAAGTAATCTGTAGGGTTCACAAAGACGTTAAATAATTTTCAAAATCGCATTCCTACTCTCACATTGAATACCCTAGGGGTCAAATAATTCGGGATAGCGTATTGACGCTTGGAATAGACATCCCTGACCCAGGTATTCGTGATGGAATTCTGCACATCGAACATATTGAATATTTCGAATCCTAAAGTAAGTTCCTTGAATTTGCTCTTCCATCCACTGACATATGTCTTCTTCCTGTCAACCAAGACATAAGAAATCCCAAGGTCGGCTCGCTTATAATCTGGAAGTCGATTTTGAAAATCATAAGGATCGGCATAACTAGGTGATCCACCTGGCACACCAGTATTGTAGACTAGATTCAAATACATTTTAAGGTCAGGAATGTTTGGCACATAATCCTGGAATAATACACCAAATTTTAATCGTTGATCCGTTGGTCTGGCAATATTTCCTTGACCATCTATGTTCTCTTCAGTTTTCAAGTAACCAAAACTGAACCAAGACTCAGTTCCCGGAACGAATTCGCCATTTAGCCTGAGGTCCAATCCATAGGCATAAGCTTCAGCATTGTTTCGTGCCCTATAACGAATGCGTACATTCTCGATCGTATAAGGGTTGACATCTGTTAGTTTTTTGTAATAAGCCTCAGAAACTAATTTAAATGGTCGTTCCCATATATTGAAACTATATTCATTGCCAAGGACAACATGAATCGATTTCTGGGCCTTGACGTTTGGTTGAACTGTTCCTAGCGAATCCCTGAGCTCACGATAGAAGGGTGGTTGATAATAAAGACCACCTGCTATTCTGAAAAGCATATCCTTGTCCCATTCTGGTTTTATTGCAAATTGAGCTCTTGGACTAAAAACGCTTTGTGAAACTTTTTCAATACCATCTCCGCTAACTGTCCAATTATGAACTCTAAGGCCTGCATTATAGAATACCTCGCTGTTACCAAGCTCTGTTCTTTTACTCCATTGGGCATAACCAGATATTCTATCGATCTGCACACTATTAGTGGCCCTAACGTTATTAAAAGCAACTAAGGGGCCTTCATAAGGTTCGTAGGGCTGATTGTTGAAATTATCGATAGTAGGAGGGTTGATTGAAAATCCTGCTGAATCTATTACTTCCCATTCGATTATTCGGTCTCTAATGTCTTCATGAGTGTATTTAACCGACCATTCAATTGTGCTATCATCTAGTTTGTAGTCTCCTTTGTGCTCAATATTTGCAATCAATGCATCGAGATCATTTCTAGCATGACTTAACTGTCCGCCGATTCCCTCAGAAAACTCTACTTCACCAAGGTTTTCGTCACCAATATTGCTATTGACTTCTCCTAAACGGTATTGCGCCAAGATGTCGAAATACTCCTCTTCAATCGTGTGATAGCCAGAGGCGATTAATTTAAGAGTCAAGTCTTCATTAACAAAATAATTGGCTTTTAAAGCGCCGAAATACGTGTTGTATTGATCTTGCTCTTGGCCATCATAAAATACAAGAAGGGCCAATGGATTATCAAGTGTGCCAAAATTGGTCTGTCGCGTTTGTGGTTCGTAATTATATTTGTTAATGGAAATATTACCTAAAAACCCTAAATGAAACTTATCACTGAATTTATAATTAAGGTAAGTTTGAGCGTCAGCAAATTTCGGATCGTAGTTTGTTTCGGTTTCTTTTGCATTTACCAATAAACTATTGTCCCGATAACGTATGCCTCCAATTGCTGAAAATCTTGAATCTTTGCTTATTGATTCAACTGAAATGCTACCGCCGAGAAGACTAAGATTTGCACTTGCACCAAATCTAAACGGGTTACGATACGTTATATCCAAAACGGATGATAATTTATCACCATATTTCGCTTGAAATCCACCAGCTGAAAAATCGACATTTTGGACAAGATCGGTATTCACAAAACTTAAGCCTTCTTGCTGACCTGACCTGACTAAAAAAGGTCTATAGACCTGAATTTCATTGACATAAACCAAATTTTCATCAAAATTACCACCTCTAACCGTGTATTGTGTGCTAAGTTCGTTAGTGATGTTGACACCTGGAAGTGTCTTTAGGATATTTTCAACACCAGGCTGAGCGCCTTTTATCGTCCTTATTATTTCAGGAGTAATTGTGGTTATGCCTTCGACAGCCTTTCTTTGGTTCCCAGAGATCACAACTGTCCCGATCTGCTCAATTGAGATTTTCATGACAGGATTGAATTCGATTTCCTCACCATTCTTTAAATTGAAAGTCGCAGTGATTCTTTCATGGGCTAAATGGGTGAACTCTAAGTTTACATCTTCCTTGGCTGGTATTCTTATTGTGTAGAAACCGTTTTCATTGGATTGCGTGCCCAGTTCTCCGGCACTAACATTTACATTTTCCAAAGGTAGATTAGACTCATCGAGAATGACCCCCCGAATGGTCCCTGTTTGCGACACGACAAGCATGGGAGCGACAATAAGTAATATGATAATAAGAACCTTTGCTTGTTTCAAGTGCTCACTTTTTACTTCCTGAAGAAGGTTGCTTCAAATGTAGAACTATTTCCGACATTATCGGTTACTATGATCTTAAGGAGATTTTTTGTATCGTTAACAATATTATCATTAAAATCGTGTGTCAAAATCCCTTTCTTGGCATTGTATTCCATAAGAATCCATTTCCCGTTAACAGTGGCCCTATAATTCCTAATTCCTGACAGGTCATCATTTATCTTTACTTTTAGATATCTATATTTACTTAGCCATTTACCATCGCTAAAGTTCACAGCAGATATTTTTGGGTTTTCAGTATCACGACCTAAAACGTATTTACCAAGATTCTTGGTTTTTGTTGACAAAACATCTCCTTTTCTTCTTGTATAGGAATAGGATAAGTATTGATTTCTATATCCAACAAGTCTGGCAATAAAAAGCTTGCTCTTGTC
>JABDMQ010000333.1 GCA_013001365.1 Flavobacteriaceae bacterium | reverse complement strand
GTATCATAATCTATGGTAGAAAGCGTTGTATTTCGTTTCTCGGTAATTTCAACCAAAACATCATAGGGTTCACCGAATATTGCATTTTCAAATCTATAAACAGCACCAACTTCACCGGCTATACCCGTTTCTGGGGTATTGTTGTTGCCAAAAAAGTTCAATGCTGGAATCGTACAATTGAATGTATTGATGCCGAGTGCTTCATCCGTATCAAGTATTCCATCATTATCATCATCGAGGTCAATAATATCTATTACGCCATCTCCATCAGAGTCCGGCAATGGTGTACAGCCTGACCCATCACTTGAAACACTAAAACTTATTTCATGACCTGTGGTACTAGCCAATGTCCCTGGATCGTTAACTATAATCACGCCATCAACTTCAACTTTAATAGAAGCTGGTGCCGCCCATGCTACATTATTGGCATTATAAAGTATTACCTTATAAGTTCCGCTTTGCACACAACCCAAATCAAAGACTCCTGTATAGATCAATGACGCACCTGTTGTTTGATAAGGTTCGTCAGGATTTTCGATAGTTAGAATGTTCTGGAATCCTGGGTCTTGAACAATCACTCTGTTTTCATAGGATTTGTCTTCCCAATCAACAGTGATCTTTACACGCGTTGTTTGAGAGAAACCGTCGAATCCGATTAAACCAATACAACCAAGAAGGATGATGTTAAGTAAAAATTTCTTCATGCAGGGCATATTTTAGCACATTGATATCAATAGTGATGCCAAATAATTGTGTAAAAATAGGTGAGGGAGGATTAATAAACAGAAGCAAAATACTTAAATGGTAAGGCGTGGAATGAAAATAATCGACAACGAACAAATAATCGATGTTGAATGCAATTCTTGTAGTAAAAAGAACTACGAACGACATAAAAAATGTAGCTTTATACTTACTGCCTATTTTAAGAATTCAATGAAACTGTGTAAAATCCCTATTTACGAAACTCATATTCTCTTTCAACTTTGCAAATTCTCAAATTATACCAGCTATACCATTGTTTTTTTCCCATTTCTTGAGCTAATAAATGATCGGCATTTTGCTTCCAATTCTTAATGTCTTCTAGACTTTCCCAGTAACTATTTGATATTCCAACATCATTTCTTGCAGTATCTATACCGAGAAATCCATCCTGTTCTGAGGCTAGCTGTTCCATTTTTGCTGCCATCTCAGAATATCCCTGGGTGCTGTCAGTATGTGTTGAAGTAAAAATGACAACGTAATAAGGTTTGAACTCTTGTTTCATTTTTATTATTTGATATAATATTCACTAAATTAACAGATATCCCTGGATATTCTATAAAATTCTATATTTGAGCCGTGAAAAAGAAGATAGTAACCAGTTCATCATTGGTCCTTATACTGCTAAGCATGCTGAGCAATCAAGCTTATGCCCAATTAGGTTTTTGTACTGGAAACTCTGGAGACCCAATCTTCTCTGAAACATTTGGTACAGGTACAACAAACACCTCTTTGCCTCCTGGCACTACCACCTATACATTTTCTTCTGGTGCTCCAGGAGATGGTTTTTATACAGTATCCAGCAATACGGCCTACTTTGATTGGCAGAATATTAGTGACCATACACCAAATGATACAAATGGAAAATGCTTGATCGTGAATGCAAGTTTTGCAGCTGGTGAGTTTTATAGAACAACTATTACTGGTTTATGCGAAACAACGACCTACGAATTTTCCTCCTGGCTAGTTAATTTGTTGCCTGTTCCCAGTTCTTGCGGACCACAAGGATCTGGTATCCCTGTGAATGTACGGTTTGAAATTTGGGACAATACGGATACCAATTTATTGGCATCTGGTGATACAGGAGACATCATTGAAGAACCCAATGCCATATGGAATCAATTCGCGTTGGTCTTTCAAACATTGCCAACACAAACTTCGGTAATACTTAAAATGATCAATAATGCACCAGGTGGATGTGGTAATGACCTGGCAATCGATGATATAGTCTTTAAGTCTTGTGGAGATACAATTATTGTTGAAGATCTCTCTAACAATGATTCTGTAAGCCTTTGTAGCACTCAAACCCCATATGATACAAGTTTTACAGCTATTCCTGATAATTCCGTTTTTACCAATCATTTTTATCAGTGGCAAGAAAGTACTGATGGTGCGATATGGACCGATATTCCTGGAGCTACTAATCCAAATTTAGTTTTGACAGGAATAACGACAACCATGTATTATAGAACCAAGGTTGCGGAATTTGCAGCAAACCTGAATAATTCAGATTGTATTACATATTCAGATGTCTATGAGATCAATGTCACCCAAGCACCCAATCCTCCAACGCTCGAATGTTGGGAAATCGCGACTTTTAACGACACCACATGTTCTTGGAATATAACAGGTACCCAACCTCCAGCACCATCAGGCTTGGAATGTTGGGAAACAGCCACTTTCAATAATACAACATGTCTTTGGGAAGTAACTGGCAGCCAGCCTGCTGGGCCAACAGGTTTGGAATGTTGGGAATCGGCCATATTCAATGATACAACGTGCCTTTGGGACGTGTCTGGCTCTCAACCAGCTGCACCTACTGGCTTGGAATGCTGGGAAACGGCCACATTCAATAACACAACATGCATTTGGGAAATTTCAGGTACTCAGCCTACAGCACCTACAGGCCTTGAGTGTTGGGAAACGGCCACATTTAACAACACAACCTGCCTTTGGGTTGTTTCTGGTTCGCAACCTGTGCAGCCAGATTTAGAATGTTGGGAAACAGCAAGCTTCAATGATGTGACTTGCGCTTGGGATCTCTCTGGAATGCAACCAAGTGAACCAGCAATTGTGAACTGCTGGGACGATTATCAGTTCAATGATGATACATGTGCTTGGGATAATATTGGATCGGAAGACAACATCCCGATATTGGAATCTGTGACTTCTGACGGTAATGACCTAGTCGTAAACACATCAAATACTGGAAATTTTGAATATTCTGTAGATGGTATTTTCTTCCAAAACAGTAATGTTTTTTCACCCCTAGAAGGAGGGTTATACACTATTTATGTTAGAAACAGTAATGGTTGTGGCGATACTTCTACATTAGAACACCTGCATTTTGTCATACCTAGGTTCTTTACACCAAATGGTGACAATTTCAAAGATACTTATGACCTTAAAGACATTGAATTATACGATTCTTCCGAAGTCTTGATTTTTGACCGTTATGGAAAGCTTCTTAAAAGCGCCAAAAACCAACCTTTTTCTTGGGACGGAACTTTCATCAATAATGAGCTTCCTTCTTCAGATTATTGGTATATCATCACTATCGAAGGACAGCGATTTACAGGGCATTTTACACTCAAACGTTAGTCTGAATTACATTTTTATTAGTAGACAATAATGATGGTGATCTTGTTGCATATCCAATTTCAAATTCCTAATAAATAGCGGTATATTTAATACTTCAATAGCGCAATCATGGACAAAAGAAAATTTATCAAGACTATTTCATTGGGCACGCTTGCCGTTCCACTTTATACTTCCGCATTCAGCGATGCGATTACAGAAATTGCAAATATTCCTCCTAAGGAATTGGCAAGTACTGATGATTTTTGGGAGAAGGTAAGGCAAGATTACAAGTTAAAGCCCGACTACATCAATCTGGAAAGTGGCTATTACAATATTATCCCAACACCAACCTTGAACAAGATGATCGAACATGCCCAAATGGTCAATTATGAAGGGTCGTATTACATGCGTACCGTACAATGGGACAATAAAAAGCGTATGGCTGACAAGTTAGCAAAACTGGTGGGTTGTCAAGACAAGAATGTGATCATTACCAGAAACACCACAGAATCCTTGGATATGGTTATAAAAGGAATGAACTGGCAAGCCGGTGATGAGGCCGTTTTTGCAGAACAGGACTATGGAGCTATGAAGATGATGTTCAAACAAGTATCTGAAAGGTACCGCGTTATCAATAAAATCGTTTCAGTCCCTAATCATCCGAAATCTGATGAAGAGATCGTTGAATTATATGCCAATGCCATAACTCCTAAAACAAAATTGTTAATGGTATGTCATATGATCAATATTACTGGTCAGATACTACCGATCAAGAAAATTTGCCAGATGGCCCATGAAAAAGGGGTGCAAGTTATGGTCGATGGAGCACATTGTGTTGGTCATTTCGAATTCAGTATTGAAGAATTGGAATGCGATTATTATGGCTCCAGTTTGCATAAATGGCTTGCTGTACCACTTGGTACTGGCCTATTATATGTAAAGGACGAACATATCGATACCCTATGGCCTATTTTTGCTGAACACGAACGAGAACCAGGCGATATCTCAAGACTGAATCACACAGGAACCATCCCTGTTTATCATGACCTTAGTATCGAAAATGCCATTGATTATTACAACATTCTTGGTGGCACACGCAAGGAAGAGCGTTTACGCTATTTACAAGAATACTGGACAAGCAAGATACGGAACAATCCTAACATAGTCATTAACACCCCTGCTGATTCTCATCGCGCCTGTGGCATTGCCAATGTAGGAATAAAGGGCATGAAACCGGCTGAACTTGCCAAACGATTAATGCAAGAGTATAAAATCTTTACGGTTGCCATCGATTATGCCAATGTGCAAGGTTGCAGAATAACACCAAATGTATTTACGCTTACAAGCGAATTGGACGTGTTCGTGAATGCTTTGGAAGAGATGGCTGCTTAATAGTCAAAACGACTAGCACTATAGCCTATTTTGAAGGTTTTCCTTGAAATATTTGGCGCTGTCTTTTGCACTTTGCATGGAGTTGACAGTATAATTGCCTCCTTGTTCGATATAGAAATATTCTAATCCTGAAATTCCTGGGTCAGGCATTATGGTAGTATAATCAATAGAACCGTTACCCAACTCAGTATAATCTCGAGAGGTCTTATGCATGTCCTTGATATGCCACATTACGAACCTACCAGGATATTCATTGATAATTGTATTAGGAGTGGAAAGGCCTTCATGCATGATCCAATACATATCAAGTTGTAATTTCACCAAATCATGGTCAGTTCCCTTGGTTATGATGCGGTAACCATTATTGCCTTGATGGTCCTCAAATTCGTATCCATGATTATGATATGCGAAGCCCAGTCCTGCATTCGTAATCTGTTCACCAATTACATTGAGTAATTGAGAAAGCTTTTTATAACCTTCAAGATTTCGATTGTCAGGTGCTAACCAAGGCCACACAATATAATTGCTATTCATTGCCATGGCACCTTTGATACAAGAATCCACATAGCGCTTGACTTCTCCTTCAGGGCTATTAAATAATTCAGCAAAAGGGTAGTGTCCACTACTTATGCTAAGACCTAAGTCATCCAATATGCTCTTGAATTCCGTGGCATCATGGCCATAATAAGTGCCTTTACTAGCATCAAATCCATAATGCTCAAAGTCTTCGAAACCCATCCGTTTGAGGGCTTTGAGGGTTGCGATTGGGTCTTTTGCCATTTCATCCCTGATGGAATATAACTGATATCCCAGTTTAAACGTAGATGATGATTCCATGGTCATACAGGAAAATGGTAAGCAAGAAAGCGCTCCAAGAGCACCACTAGATTTCAGGAAATTTCTACGATTCATGATTGTCCTTATCTTCTTTTTTCATCTTGATATATCCAGTAACCAGCCTCACGCCCAATCTTGCGAAGAGGATAATGGCAATGACCATTACGATGTCGAATCCGTTCATTATTTATACTAAATATTAGTATCTTTCTTCAAGATACCATAAAGTTAACTAATGAAAGACCTTACGATTATAATTGTACTGATATTAACACTTTTTGTTGGGTGTACAGAAACTTCAAAAGATCAAGATAAATTTAATGCAGATGTCTATTGGGGCGAAAATCCTTGGCCAGAAATACGAACAAAGAGAATAAACACGTTGCTGCCAGCTGCTTTGGAAGAAGCAAATGTAGATTGCTGGCTGGTTATATGCAGAGAGAACAATAATGATCCCATTGCAGACCACATTGGAGGCGAGAATGCTGGTGGTACTGCGGCATTTCTGTTCTATAACAATGACAATGGATTTCATTCCTTGGTTTTCTCACCATCAGGTGAGGCGACTGCCTTGGATGAATTGGATATACATGACAAGGTCGTAAGCGTAGAACGAGGAAAATCTGCAGTGAGTCAGGCGGTTGATTTCTTAATGGAAAAAGACTTCAGTAGAATTGCCGTTAATTCGTCCCAGAGCAATTCCATGGCTGATGGCCTTTCTTACACACAACGTTCTGAATTGGAAGCATTGATGGGAGACCGCAAGAATCGATTAAAGTCCTCTACGGAACTGGTCTACGAGTGGTTATCCATTAAACTTCCTGAAGAGGTCGAGATCCTGAAGAAAGCTGCACAATTAACAGCCGATTGGCAAATAGAGGCTTATACGCAAGTGGTTCCTGGCAAATCTACAGATGCAGATATTGCCAGATTCCTAAAACAGAAAATGGCCGAATATGGTGTGGCTGATGGCTGGGCGCCAGACCAAAACCCGAATGTGAATTCCGGTCCTGACCGTGGTCATTCGCATGCAACTGATAAGGTTATCATGCCTGGCGATGTTATACAGATTGATTTTGGTATTAAAGTGCATGATCGTTGGGTCAGTGATATTCAGCGTTTTGCCTATGTTTTGAAAGAAGGTGAAATCGAAGCGCCGGAAAACATACAATACTATTGGGAAAGTGGCAAGGCCGGAAACCGTGCAGCCCTCGCTGCTATGAAGCCTGGCGTGAAAGGGGTCGATGTGGATCGCGCACAGCGTGTATTGATGGAAACCGCCAATTCTGAATATGTCATGTGGAGCACAGGGCATCCTGTTGGTTATGTGGCGCATGATGTAGGGCCAAATCTAGGAGGTTCGCAAGCGTCACACGTAAGGCCAGCGGCTCAAAAGGAGCTCAAGGCAGGTATGACCTTTGCCTTTGATGGGTTTCATTCGTGGAAATTACCAGATGGCAATATTAAAACCATTTCAGTAGAAGAAATGGCAGTAGTTACCGCAGAAGGGGCAGAATATTTGATCACACCTCAAGAGGAATTGATCTTGATCAAGAGCGATTAAAATCCCAAGAACCACGATTATGATCTTGCCAATGGCATATTTCTAATACTTTGATGTCTTGTTTTCCATAATTAGGATTTGAAGGATTTGACAAAAATTTTAATCATCGATTGCCTGGCCTACTAAAAGTGGAAATTGCCATCCGGTTTTATCATTTACGGGTCCTTGTGTCTGTTTTAAGATGATTCCAATGGTCTGCTCTTCAGGGTCTGCAAAGTATTGCGTATTGAAATAGCCACCCCAACTAAAAGTACCTGCACTTCCTTTGCCTCCTTCATGTTCTCCTTTTTGCTCTACTACAGCAAAAGCCAACCCATAAACAGAGCTCGGGTCTTCACCCCAAAGATCTCCTATTTGATTCGCTAGAATAATATTAACAGTTGTCCTGCTTAAAAGACGCTTCCCATCATAGACGCCATTATTTAAGTACATCTGCAAAAATTTTGTATAATCTTCAGCGGTACTGCTAAGTCCAGCACCCCCAGAAAAGAATCTTTTAGCACCTTTAATGGGATAATCTGTATCATAAAAGGTAATAGGATAGTTTTGCCATTCGCCGTTTTCTTCTGATTGCACAGCGACAAGCCTATCAGCTTTGGATTCTGGCAAGTAAAACCAGGTGTCATCCATACCCAAAGGGTCGAAAACATGTTTGCGCAAATACTCATCGAAAGGCATCCCAGAGATAACTTCAACAAAATAACCCAGCACATCATAACTTTCGCTATAAGTGAATTTTTCTCCTGGATCATGATGAAGGGGAAGCTTTGCCAACTTCTTGATATTGTCGCCAATGCTAATGTCCTTGGTTGTGAACAAGTCTATAATATTAGCGTTCTTGTATATTTTCTTGATTCGTTTGTCGCCATCAATAACCCCATATCCTATCCCTGAGGTATGGGTCAATAAATGCCTAATGGAAATTTCTTTGTCAGCAGGTGTGGTTGTATAAGTGCCATCTTTGAGCAACGAATCAAGTACAACTGGATCTTTAAACTCCTGAATGTATTTGGATATTGGGTCGTCTAACCTGAATTTTCCTTGTTCCCAAAGCATCATAACAGCGGTGGCCGTAATGGCCTTAGACTGCGATGCGAGCCTGAAAATATTATCCGTTTTCAGGGCTTTCTTTGTCACGGCATCAGATGTTCCGAAGGCTTTGTGATAAACGATCTTCCCATGTCTAGCAACAAGCACCACCATACCAGGCAAGTCGTCTTGCTCTATGGCATTGATGCACATCGAATCAATCCGTGTCAATCGCTCACTGGACATACCAGCATCTTCAGCATAACCAACGCTTATTACAGGGGCTACTATTTTCGATTTTGTTTGTGCGTTCAAGGTAGCCGATAAGGCAATGCAAAAGACTATGATCTTGATGTTCAAGTTGGTTGGTTTCATGAGAGTGTATATGAATTAATGTTTGTTATTAGTTTATTTCTTTTTGTATACCCGCATTATTGCTAAAAGTTAATTTCTAAGCGAGTTATTTCGCCTATGGCGTTTATTAGGTCTTTGGATGTCCTGTTCTGATTCATGAGATCGTATCTGATTTTTCTGAAGAATTTGATCATTTAGTTTAAGCTTTTTTCAAGGTCTTGAATCAAACGATGATTTTCTTGCATAGAGCGTTGCAAGCTTGTCAAATAGAAACCCATTCCCATTCGAAGCTTTGACAAAATAGGAATGGCCTGCGGGACCCCAAGGCTTCTTTTTAACTTTAGGGTATCGATTCCAGAGACCCGCAAGACTGGTGGAAAGGTTCTATCATCATTATTGAATATTACTGCATTATTGAAGATGTCTTGTTCCACTAGAAAAAAGGGCCTGCTCACTTGCTCAATCAACCTATTGAATTCATCATTGGCCTGTTGTACCTGATTCAATCTTCGAAAATAGGCGTTGATCTGATCACGGATATTGCTGTTTCTGAGTTTTTCAATAGTGGCCTGGTGATTGTTCTTGGTTACTGGATTGAACTCGATATTACTCACAATGAAGTCAGGCATAATGTTTTTAAAGGAACCATTGCCGTTATTGATATTATTAAGTTCGAAATAGGTATCTAGATACCGGTTGTAGCTGTCCTGATAAGTCTGAAAAAGAGTTGAATCTCTCTTTAGGTCGGTAATTATGAGCTGATAACTATCCAGCTCGTCTAGTTTCATTTTTCGTTCTCGATTCCATTCGTTGATCTGTATAGCAATCAAAATTCCAATTACCACTAGGACAATCTCACCAATGGCGTATTTGAGGTATTTAGTTGTCTTCTTTTCACTCATGAGTTTATATCGTATTTTCCGAAAAAACTTTATCATTTGGCTTGCTCTATTTCGTTTTCCATAAGGGATATGATGGCGTCGATCTCGCTCAAGGCCCTATCGTAAATTTCTTCTTTCTCAATCATGATCTTGATACTAAGAGCAAACAAATTCTGGAATTCATAGGTGTATAGCATGTTCTCGTTTTCAACTTCAACTGTCGTAAAACGCATGGCTTGCTTAAGATCTGGCACCATGGACATGATCGCATCAAAATGAATGGACTCCATCCTATTCAAATACATATAGGTCTCTTCCAGACGTCGCAGACCATCTATGATCTCGACATTGCGAAGTAGCTTAATATCACCGCTGTTTACGGTGGTTTCATAAATATTGCCTTGTCGGTCGAAATCGGAATATCGCGTAATATTCATGGCAATCTTGCCCAAACTGTCTTTTTGGCTTCGGTCATTATCGCCTATGAGCTTTATAGCATTGTTAAACTCGTTCATATACTTGGAATTATAAGAGCGTTGTGAGGTCAGGTTTTGCACATCGTCGAGCAACTGTTGTTTGGTGTTCTTATAGAACTGAATTTCGGCATGTCCTTTAATCCTTCGTTCATTCCAATTATTGATCTGTAAGGCAATTAAGATCCCAATGACTACCAAAAGGATTTCGCCAATGGCGTATTTAAAGTACTTGCC
>JABDMQ010000327.1 GCA_013001365.1 Flavobacteriaceae bacterium | reverse complement strand
CTTCTTCTGCTTCCTTCTCTGGATACAACACATGAACATTGGCTCCAGCATCTAAAGTAAAGCAAACATGTGTACCTGTTTCTTGCCTGAATTCCCAAATCCTATTGATGACTTCCAATGTATTGGGCCGCATAAGAATGAAATAAGGTGTGCTCGACATCATCATGGCATGCAATGTCAAAGCTTCACTTTCAACAATCTCAATGAATGTCTTTAAATCTCCATTTTGAAGGACTTTAGATAACTTTGAAAGATTTGATGTGGCTTGCTTGAATCGTTCCTGTGCAAAAGGATGACCATGCATGAGGCCATGACCAACGGTGCTACTTACTTGTTTCTCTCCTTTATCGATCAGTAATATCGTATCATGATAATTCTTGAAATTGGTGTGTACCTTATTCGGGAATTTTGTTGCAAATAGATCTGAGCTACCAAGAATCCCGTCATGTTTTCCCCAAACTATAACATCACCTTCGATGCTTCTACTTGCACTTCCAGATCCCAATCTAGCCAAGAACGAAGCCTTCCTATTGAAGTATTCTTGATCCATTTCGGGATGCATTTCTTTTTGCATACTCATTAGGCAAAGCGCCAAAGCGCCCATGCCTGAAGCCGATGATGCAATACCCGAACTATGCGGAAAGGTATTGGCAGTCCTGATCGTAAAATGATAGTCCTTGAGGCATGTGAGATAATTCTCAATTCTAGTGAAGAACGTTTCAATCTTCGGTTTGAAGTCTTCCTTCAGTTTCCCATCAAAATAGACATCAAATGAAAAATCAGATACTGGATCCTCTAATTTCTCAAACTCCAATGTAGTAGTCGTTCTGCACGCATCCAAAGTGAAACTCAAAGAAGCATTCTCTGGAATCTGGTCTTGCTTCTTGCCCCAATACTTTACCAAGGCTATATTGCTAGGCGCTTTCCAGGTAAAAGCTCCAGAATTCAATTTTTTTTGAATTGGCTTACTTGCAAAATCAGACTCAATCATTGACCATTAGAATTTAGGCAAATATAAGGGTAATGGATTCTTCTGGAAATCTCATTAACCAAATTAATTGTTATTTTAGGGGTGTAAGAAATTTCCATGAGTAAAAAAACAACCAAGATTCTCATTGCAGTTGCTGTTTGCCTTTTTGTTGGCTTTTTATCTGGTTTTGCTACTCAATCCTCTGTTTCAGATTGGTATGCTGATTTGAATAAACCCAGTTTCAATCCGCCCAATTGGATATTCGGCCCTGTTTGGACTGTATTGTACGTTCTAATGGGAATTGCTGCAGGAATTGTTTGGAGCAAGGGTTTCCACCATAAATGGGTGAAGACCGCCATGTACCATTTTTTGTTTCAACTTATTTTTAATGCGGCATGGAGCCTTGTTTTTTTTGGCATGCGAAGTCCGACTTATGCATTGTTAATAATTATCATTCTTCTAACTCTTATAATCCTGACAATGAAGTGGTTTCGAGTCGTCAATAAGACTGCGGCCTTGCTTTTGGTGCCCTATCTGCTATGGGTGAGTTTTGCATCGATTCTTAATTACTCTATTTGGCAATTGAACTAAGTTGAATATTTTCCTTATTTTGTTCCCGAATGAATATTCACTCTGAATGAACAAAAAGCAAAAAATCCTTCTTACAATGATGGAATTGGTGGTTGAACAAGGTGTTCATGCCACACCAATGTCACAATTGGCTAGAGAATCCAATGTGGCCATAGGAACTATATATCACCACTTCAATAATAAGAAAGAGATCATTGAAGAGATCTACAAAATGATTTTCAAGGATTATGGAGTGGTCTTGATGACCAATCTGCCAGAGGATGATTTTAAGAAACAATTCGAGACCATTTGGATGAATCTTTATAACTACTTTATTACTAATCCACTAGCCTTTAAATTTTCTGAATGGGTTGGGGTGCCTCCTATTATTGGTGATGACGTAGTTGAGCAAATGAAACCATATTATTACAATGTACGGGACTTCTTCTTACGAGGCATTAAGGAGAAAAAACTGCGTAATATTCACTTAAGACTCATTGTTCAAATTAGCTACGGTAACGTAATTTCTGCTGTAAGACTCAAGGACAAAGGAGAACTACCGATGACGGAAAAACAGGTCCAAGACGCTATCGATTGCTCTTGGGATGCTGTTAAATATGTTGGGGAATAATTACTGCTTAAATAGTGCAATCAACTTAACCATAGTATTATAGTTTCGTGCTGTGGCTTTCACATTAAGTTTCTTTTCGAACCAGTTTGTGCCGAATTTTGCCTTTCCTGCACCAACAGCATAATGTATGTAGATGCACTCATCTGTTATCAAGAACTCTTCATCTGGGATCGACAGTTCTTGTGTTTCAAGCATGTCCATTTTTTCAGGTTGAGAATGCAGTATAATGTAATAACTCTTTTCCCTTTTACCTTCTTCAAAAGGGCAATTATTGAGAATATTGCTTAACGCCTCAAATGTCCTAACCAAAACAGGCACTTCCCAACCGTATGTATCCTTTATTGCTTGAAATATGATTTGTTCGCATTCTGAAGGATTCAAAGCACTTTGAAAAACCACATTACCGCTCTGGATGTAGGTTTGTACTTCCCTTAAACCAACACTTTCCAGCATTTGCCTAAGATCGGACATGAGTATTTTCTTCTGCCCGCTAACATTTATACCTCTTAAAAAAGCTATGTGCGTTTTCATAGACTTATGGTTTTGGCTGCAATATAGGCACCTGTCCAAGCATTCTGGAAATTGAAGCCTCCAGTTACGGCATCTATATTCAGGATTTCACCCGCAAAATACAGGTTCTCATGTAGTCTGCTTGCAAAAGTCTTGAAATTGACCTCCTTTAGGTCTATTCCTCCAGCAGTAACAAATTCTTCCTTGAAGGTGCTTTTACCATCCACATTGAAAACAGCCTCCGTAAGCTGAAAGGACAAATCCTCCAAGTTCTTTTTGTTCATGTCTGCCCAACGCAGATCCTCCTTTAATCCAGCTGCCCTGACAAGCTGCTGCCATAATCGTTTAGGAAGCTCGAATTGAGCTGATTTAAAGACTTTCTTCTTGGCATGATCTTGTTTATATATCTTCAATTGCGCCATACATTCATGAAATGTTCTCATTACAAAATTGACTTTGATATCGAATGTATAATCCAACTTCGCCAATTCTATTGCTCCAAAGGCCGACAATTTCAAGATTGCTGGTGCACTCATGCCCCAATGCGTTATCAATATTGGACCTTCGGAACTTAAGTCAGTACCAAAGACCGTCACCTCAACATCTTTCGCAACAACTCCAGGAATGTTATTTATTCGTTGGTCCTTGATATTAAAGGTAAATAATGATGGGACAGGAGGAACGATAGTATGGCCCAACCCTTCCAATAGCTTCCACATTTTTGGATTACTACCGGTCGTTATTACCAAGTTATCAGCAATGAATTCACTCTTGTCCGTCTTGACCAGCCATGAACTCTTCTGTTTAATGACCTCCCTGACCGCTTGTTGTTTCAATAATTCAATACCATAATGCTGGATCTCCGATAGGAAACAATCAATTATGGTTTGCGATGAATCTGAAATGGGAAACATCCTACCATCTTCCTCGATCTTAAGTTCAATTCCTCTTTTTTCGAACCACTCAATAGTATCACCAGTCATAAACTGATGAAATGGTCCTAAAAGTTCTTTACCTCCTCTTGGATAGTTCTTGACCAATTCGGAAGGATCGAATTCTGCATGCGTGACATTGCAACGTCCTCCGCCGGACACCTTGACCTTCGTAAGTACATCTTTGCCTCGTTCAAGGATAATTACCTTGAGATCAGGATTTTTCTCTGAAATATTAATTGCCGCAAAGAAACCTGCAGCACCACCTCCTATTACTACAACATCGGCTCGGATCATACCTTGTCAGGACGATCTGTTATAATGCCATGTACTCTTAGCTCAAGGATGTTTTTATAGCTTTTCGGTTCTTTATCAAACCAAGCGATCACTTTTAATCCTCGTTTCCTAAAATTCTTTATAATACCTTCATCTAAGGTAGTTCCTTCGGCATGTATGGTCTTTGCCTTAAGTTTTTTAGCCAATTGCAAAGCTTCAAGAGGGTCTTGATCTACATCCGTAAGAACTCCAATTGAAATATTCTTGTTCTTTTTATAAAAGGATTCGAGTTCTTCCCAGTTAAAACTAGAGATGATGATATCTTCTTCAGCGAACATATCAAACTCTAAATACATATTGACAATCTTGCTAACATTATTGGCAGTATCAGTACCTTTCAATTCGATATTTATAAGACATTGGCCATTTACTAGGTTCAAGATGTCTTTTAATAATGGAATCTGATGACCACCATTGACAGTCAACGCTTGCAGTTCATCAAAGGTCTTGTCCTCAATTAGGCCTTCACCATCGGTTAGACGGTCCAAATCTTTATCATGAAATGCCACTATTTCACCCGATTTGCACTTAAAGACATCGACCTCGATACCATCTACATTTAGCTCTAACGCTTTTCTTACCGAGGCCAAGGTGTTTTCTGTTTCATAGCCCATGGCACCTCGATGCCCTATTACCAGTGGTTTATTCATTTAAGATAGATAACTAAGTATTTCTTAAATCTATGAAAAGTTAGCAATTTTAAATAATCGAGGAGGAAATTTTTTATTATTAAGTTTACGTTAATGACTTGGTTAATTATACGAGTCCTGCATAAATTGCGTTCAATTAATTAAAATATCAATGCTACACATTTATCGTTTATTTCTTGTCATTATAATTCTTATCTCTTGTGATGAAAAAGAAACTCATGTCATTGCTGACTTACCAGGTCATTTAACTGAAGTATCAGCCGTAGAGACAATTATAGCATCAAATCTTATTTGGGTAATTGAGGATTCTGGAAACAAGAATGTCCTATATGGATTGAATCAAAAAGGGAAAATTACACAGGAGATCAAAATTTCTAATGCAAGGAATGAAGATTGGGAAGACCTAACGGCAGACAAAGATGGAAACATATACATCGGCGATTTCGGAAACAATACGAGACGCCGGAACGTCTTTGCCATTTATAAAGTGAATAGAGCCAATTTGTCAGAAGCCTCTATAAATGCAGAAGTAATTAGCTTTGAATTACCGCCTAAACTCAAACGAGAGGATTTTGAAGCATTCTTTATCCATGATAACAATTTCTACATTCTTGGCAAAGACCCTAGAAAAAGCATCATGATAAAAGTACCGAATAAGATCGGTGACCACACGGCAGAATTGGTTTCAGAGTTCAATCTTAAAGGTAAACACAATTCTGTGACCTCTGCAGATATCAGTAATGATGGTAAAACCATAGTTTTATTGAACCATGATAAGGTCTGGAAACTTTCAGGATTTTCGGATAATGACTTCTTCTCAGGAACTATAGAATCCATACCCTTAGATCATAACACACAAAAAGAAGGTGTGTGCTTTAAATCCGATGATACCATTTATGTTACAGACGAATTAAATGGTTTCAGGGGAGGAAATATATACGAATATTCCTTAAACTAGAAACCGAATCCTAGCCTGAAAGCTAAACGGAGTCCATCATCACTATTGAAAGCTGATATGTTTCCTGTCATCATACTCGCCATATTCAAGAACAGTCCACCTCCAAACGAGTTGTTCCATTTCTCAGATGTGTCGTTTTCTACCCAGACTCTTCCATAATCCAAACCGCCATAAATACCAATTTGCATCGGTAAGAACCCGGTTTTTAGCTTACGCAGATTTAATCGAAGGTCTGTGCTTTGTACAAAGGCTGTTTTTCCCGTGAATCGTTGATTCCTATAACCTCTTAATCCATTATTGGCCCCAAGACTTGCACCTTGATAAAATTCGAAGTCATTGCCAAGATTGAGATGTGCCCTTAGGTCTGTTGCCAATACAAGATTTCCAGTTGGTTCTAATCGATAATCAAAGCCTATTTCAGGCGCTACATAACCAAAACCCTTATTCGTATCGACATTATTCTTGTATCCCATTTGCAATGCTACTTGCATTCCTAAAGTTGGAAATGCATGGTTATCCTTGTTCTCGAAATGATATTTAACATCCGCTCCGTAAAAATCCTGCTTGTCAAAAACAGGATCGTTCATCGGTAAACTTTCAATGAACCGATTTGCTGTTCTTTGAACCTCATTACTTTCATAAGATATGCCGAATTTAAGACTACCTCCCAGATCCCCTCTCCATATAAGTGAAGGTGTGACCTTGAAAGTCCTGATCTTAACCCTATTAAAATCTAAGTCTACATCTATACCATCGTCTTCATCTGCTTCAAAATTTGGGGTTTCATTACCAAACCCAAAGAAATTAATTGCATAATTCGGGCTATTGAAATGCGCATCTAGTCCAAAATTAATTCCTTGTAAAATGTTAGCGAACTCACCTTGATAATTAAGATCATAACCTTGAGTAGCAAAATAATAAGCTGCTGACAGCTTATGTGAATTACTGAATGGATTTCGTTCAAAATTATTATTGGTCCATGATCCATTCAAGCCGATCTTTAATCCGTCATCAGGATTAGATCCTATAGCAGGAACAATTTCATAAGAAATGTTCTTGAGCTTCTTGTAATCGTAGACATTGGTTCTATAATCATCTGTAAACTTCTTATTCCCTCCTTTTGCCAAAATCGTATTCTTCTTCGACTTATAATCGTAATATGTTACTCGTTTTCCATTCTTAACATCATATGTATCATTGTTCTGACCACCTATAAGCCTTAACTTGATAAGATCATTACCTTCACCATATACATGGAACGTATCGTCGTCGTCGAGAGCATAAATCCAAATTTCATTGGTGTGATCACGTGTGTAACTTCTTTCAAGAAATATATCTCCCTTCTTATCATCCTTGATACGGTAACCTGTTATCTTGGTTTGACCATTCGGCAAACGCTCTATATCAAACCAATCGTCCTTGTTGGTTCCTTTAATGATAACAAAATCGTTCATTAGTGTGTAATACCTATCAGAGATCTTCTGAAGATTACTTCTTCTGGCTCTTAGGGTCCTTTTTATTTCTTCAGTAGTATCATCTCTTACCTCTATTGGCAAAGACATGAAAGCTTCCTCTATGACTTGGTCGGTAATTCCATCTTGTAAAATTTTCACTTGTGCATCCCAGACTTCTTTACTGGATTGCTGAATTAATTCCATATCCAAAGGATAGGGTTCAAGATTCACACCTCTAACATCAACAAGGTCGTCATCATACTTTCTTAATAATCTGGCCGTTGGAATGAACTTTACTGCTGTACCCAACACTGCACCATCTGCCATGATTGAAAACGCTTGGTCCCTATCTCTTGGCATAGGTCTATAGACCTTCTTCCCATTTTCCTTGAATTCGATCCATCGCCACTGATCCGGATGTCGGTCCCAATCACCTATCAGCATATCGAACAATCGTGCTCGTATATACGAAGCCTCATCTATAACAAGGTCCTCATCCTTTTGAATTTTCTTCCGCATTTCATCCGTGCTCAACAACTTATCTTGAAATCCGAAACTAGCCTTATCGCCGTGCCCTTCTGAGGTATGTTCCTCAATCATATAGAGCTCATCACCAAATTCTGTGTTATAGGATCCTAGAGCATTCTGTTTCGGGATATAATACAAAACCGGATTAGTATGATACACATCAACTGCATCAGATAAAGGTCCTACAACAAAAGGAGCATAAGGGTGAGCACCTGCAAATACATCTAAAATCAAGTCTTCTACAGCTGTGTCCTCAAATTGTCCCTCGATATATTGATCCCTGAAAATAGTCGCTTGAAGATACTGTGTTGCTTGTTTTCTGAGAGCTCGCATAACATATTGCGTACCGTTCTTATCCTTTAGTCGTAATGATTTTGATTGATTTCCCCCGCCTTTTCGAACAACAGACAGACCTCCGAATAGAGTGTCCAGATCTACCGTAGGCGCATCGACCTTAGTGCTATAGTATTTTCGATAACGTTCTCCCCAAAGCCAATTATGGAATCCAGATTTGTCTGTTTCCTCTTCAGAATAAATGGAAGCAGATTTTATCTTAGGAAAGTTTTTCGGATAGGTCGTGAACGATTTTTTCTCATTTGGCTGAAAGATTTCTGTTCGATAAACAACATCTTTCTTTTCTGTTGAATGAAACCTCAAGTTTGAGGAGCCGTCTCTATAAACATCCAATACGGCATATCCTGGAGAAGCATAGGCAAATTGCCCACCGCCAAGGTTACGTACGGCATCTGTTTTGGACCCCGATCCACTAACAACTTGGTGTAAGTTATCACTTATGATATGTTGCAGATTATGCTCGTGGCCAGAAACCAAGACCACTTTGTCATTTTGTTGGGCAAGTGTTACCAAATGCCTTCTTAATTCACTATATCTCACATTCTGTGTATCCACATTCGCAACGCCACTTGTCTTGCGTATAATGTTCTTTAAAGTTCCTAAAACAGGGAGGGGTCGCATATGACTCCCAAAGGAATACTGGCCGCCATGAGAACCATTGGTAAACATCGGATGATGAATTGCTACAATGGTTGTCCTACCTCTTGCCTTTTTTATCAAGCTTCCAAATTCGTCAAGAAAAGCCGCTCTGGTCTTGATATCACAATCATCATTTATGGTAGGATGCTGGTCCCAATTGGAAATGTACCATGCGCTGTCCACAATTATTAGGTCAATGTCCCTTGTGATACTTACTTTTTCAATTGGACAACCATTCTCAGGTAAAAAGGTATTCTTACCTAGGGCTTTTTCTACATATTCCTCCTGACGTTTAAGGCCTTTAACGCCAGAATACCAATCATGATTCCCAGGAATAAAGTACGCCTGCCCATTAAAATCATTGGTCGTTTCCAACTGAGCATCAAGTCTGTGTTTAGATAGGTCATAGTTCTCATCAGTTTTTTTAGGCAAACCCTTTTCGTAAATATTATCTCCTAAAAAAATAGCTGTACTGTTCTCTGGAGCTTCTTTAAGTGCATTCTTAAATGCAACTAGTGCATCCGTCGATCCTCCGGAAGGAGAATTTCCGGCATCACCAATGAAATAGAATGAGTGAGCCAATTCCTTGTCTGGAACTTGGGTTTCAAAATTCTTATTCTTGTATTGTGGATTGTAAGTTGCACAGGCGTTGAAAATAAGCAATACTATTATTGCGATTGAGATTCTGGATGGATTAATCATATAAATGCAGTTAGTTAAGGAGGAAAAAGATAATAAAAAAAGTTGCGTTACTGGAATATTGCAGTCTATTTTAGCTTATCTGCATGAATTTTCCGAAGTTTTGCCAATTTAGGAGTAATGACAAAACTACAATACCCTTGCGATTGATTATTCCTATAATAATCTTGATGCTCTTTTTCCGCCTCATAGAACTTATCTAAAGGCGCTATTTCAGTAACTATTGGGTCAGAATAATAAGGTGTCACTTCTTTAACCACGATTTCAGCGATTTCCTTTTGAACTTCATTATGGTAATAGATCACAGAACGATATTGGGTTCCGCGATCAGCGCCTTGCCGATTCAATGTAGTCGGGTCATGCGTGGTCATGAAAATGACCAAGATATCTTCATAACTTATGACATCCGGATTGAATGATACCTGCACGACCTCAGCATGCCCAGTTAAACCAGAACAAACTTCCCTGTAATTAGGTTTTCCTGGAGCATTACCTCCAGAATATCCGGATACCACATCCTTAACTCCTTTTACCTCTTGAAAAACAGCTTCTGTGCACCAAAAGCAACCACCGCCAAACGTGGCTAATTGTGTATTAACTGTCATGTGTTCCTACCTTTTCTAATTGCATTGATTCTGAATTAATGCAGTATCTCAGACCACTTGGTTCTGGCCCATCCGGAAACACATGACCTAAATGTGCATCACAAGTATTACACATAACTTCAACACGTACCATCCCAAAAGATGAATCCTTTTCATATTTAATGGAATTTTGCTTAATAGGTTGGGTGAAGCTCGGCCATCCTGTACCCGAACTGAACTTGATTGTTGAGTCGAACAAAGGCGTATCACAACAAATACAATTGTATTTACCTTCCTCATAAATGCTACATAGTGCTCCACTATGAGGTGCTTCTGTGCCTTTTAGCCTTGTTATCCTATATTGCTCAGGCGTTAGTAGTTTTTTCCATTCAGATTCGCTTTTTTCAACGCGATTATCTGGATTCGGGTTTCCATTTACAGCAAAGTCAATGACATCTTTCCAGGTTAGCATATTTTTAATTATTAATTTATAATATTTCTCTCTCAGTTTGAAAACAGTCGTTATGAGCAAACTTTACTTACGTTTACTCTTTAGTCATTAATCAAGTAAAATCTAAAATTACAATAATTAATTGCTTAGTAGCCGACATTAGGGATTAACTAAAGTTTATTACTTTTACTCCTCTAACTCATTATTTATGGATACTGTTATAGCCCAAGCTGAAAAATATGTCGTAAAGTTCTTGAACGATAACCTGGACAGTAAGTATTTATATCATAATCTGGCACACACACAGAATGTTGTCAAGAAAACTCAAGAATTGATCGAAGGGCTTGAAGTAGACAAAGAATCTGCGGATAAATTATTATTAACAGCATGGCTCCATGATACTGGATATATCAAGGGTTCGAAAAACCATGAAGCAGAAAGTGTTAAGATCGCTTCGAAATTCTTGAAAGAACATAATGTTCCTGAAAAAGACATTGAGGATATAAATAGCTTGATCATGGTTACCAAAATGGAAAACCAACCCAACACAAAGCTTGAAAAGATCATACGTGATGCAGACGCAGCTCATTTAGGAAGCAAGAATTTTGAAGACCTAGCAGAACTATTACGAAAAGAATGGGAGCTAACAGAAAATCGTATTTTTTCTGAATCAGATTGGATTGCGGAAAACATTGATTTCTTGAGTACCAAGCATCGCTTCTATACTGATTATGCCTCGGCCAATTGGGAAAAGACAAAAGGCAGGAACCTCTCGCAACTGATGAAACGTCATAAAAAACTTATTCAGGAGGAAGGCAAACTTGAACAGAAGAAAAAAGAACTAGACTTTAAGAAATCCAAGATCGAATTACCTGAAAGAGGCGTTGAAACCATGTTCAGGGTTGCTCTGAGAAATCATATTACTTTAAGTGATATTGCAGATACCAAAGCAAATATCTTGTTATCCGTAAATGCTATCATTATCTCTGTGGCCTTGTCAAATCTGCTACCCAAGCTTGATAATCCTTCTAATCAATACCTGGTTTATCCTACGATAGTATTCTTGTTCTTTACTGTGGTATCGATGGTTCTGTCCGTATTGGCAACGAGACCAAATGTTACTAAGGGCAAATTCAGCAAGCAAGATGTTGCAGATAAAAAAGTGAACCTTTTGTTCTTTGGGAATTTCCATCAAATGCAACTAGATGAATTTCAGTGGGCGATGAAGGAAATGATGAAAGACCGGGACTATTTATACAGTTCTTTAACAAAGGACCTATATTTTCTTGGCCTAGTGCTTAATAGAAAATATGGCCTACTAAGGATGACCTATTCTGTCTTTATGGTAGGTATAGTTATTAGTGTAATTGCTTTCGCAATTGCTTTTCAAACCTCTGGAGGAGCAGTTTCCATTTAAATATAGGATACCCCCTTAGGCCTTGATCTCTTTCATTAGATCTTCGTATGTATACACCTCTTTATCATCTTGGTCCCTATGATATAATATGCTTACCCGAATTGCTTTTAGACCAGTTACTGCCTGTAGATCATCAAGTTCAACAATCTCAACATCGGTATCTAAGTAATTCTTTGACTGCAAGAAACTGATATATCTTAAATACTCCAACTCATCTTGCTTTTGAGAATATACTATGGCCAGTTTGCCTTTCTCAGTTACCCTCTGCTCAGTACCTTTAATATAGGCCTTGTCAACTCGTTTCTTAACTATCTCGTATCGCGCATTGTACGTCCCATCAACATCAAAATGCTTCTCATCCATCCTGAAACTTATGGATAATGGTTGACTGAAAACCAATATCATGGATGCTACATCCAATTGAATCGAAAATTCATTTTGCATCTGGTAATAGGCATTTTCCATTTCACACATAACCTGTAATTGCCATAAACGCAAATTGTACAGGTATATAGGATTGAAGTTATTGTCCTTGGTTATTGCTTCACCTATATATAAATTATGCTCTACACCATCAGTCTTGAATCTTTCAAAGTAATGCGGATACATCCTCTGGGCCTTGACTTGTTTTTTGTCCAATAATGAAGCCATTTCTGCATTGATCATCCCAATGGTCTCATCGTAATCCTTTCGATGCTGATAAAGAACATTCAATTTATCATCAATGTGAGAATAGTAAGATTGTATTTCTTGCTTGAACTCATCAATTTGGTTCAGGTGTTCGAATAAGGGTTCAATATCATCTTTGATAAAAGCAGAGATCTGTTGTTCGCTGTCTACCTGAAAATGTTCTTTCAGTCCATTCAAATGATCATCGATCTGATAAAGGAACTGCTCGTAAATAGGCAGGCCTTCTATATTATAAGCATGTTCAACAATAGTCTTTGTTAAGGATAATTGAATGCTCAAATCTTCTTGGGTTGCCCAATTCCTGGCTTGGGAAGACCCCTTTATATCAATTTGCCCATACAACGGATAAATATTGTCGAAAGAGATCTTGTTAAAATTAGGCTCTTCGCCTTGAATCTCATCTCTTATGAAGTTCTTGGCCTCAGCCTTGAATTTCCAGTGCACACTAGGATGAATAGACGTACATTCCTTTTGTATGATCGCCTCAATAAGATTCTCTTCGTCTTTCTTGGATCTTTTAACAGCAGATACAATAAATGGCATGACATCCACCAATTTATTGGCATTTATACTGTTTAACACCTTAGGTTTGTCCGACACCAATTCAAGAATTCCCAAAAGTTCCTCATTCTCGGCAATCGGCGCTAAAATGGCACTTTTAAAACCTTGATCCTTCAAGGTCTTGTATTGTGGCGCCTTCCCTTTTGATAACTCATAAAATTTATCGACATCGGATACTGCATAGAATTTCTTGTCTTTTAGCAAGGTGCCATAAGACCTTTTACAAAGTGTTAAACTGCAATCATTCTTCTCAAGATCGTTCAGTAAGAAGCTTTTCATCCCAACACCATAAACGCGTTCGAAGGTATTCTCTTCTTTATTGTAAATTGAAAATCCAACCTGAATATCCTTTAATCCGAACAGAGATCTAAAAATATCATGAAACGATTCCATGAAATCCTCATTCTGACGTTTCTCTTCTCCAATTAGATTTGTTTTGATATTGGAAATGGATTGATCATCCGTAACATCAAAAATATTAGATATTACAAATCCCTTGAAAATATAACTATTAGGTGGAAACTTCTCTTTCCAAATATCGATGTTATCGAAATTATCCAACAACATGTCAAAATCCTCTTGAGTGATCTCAATACTTTTATCTGTTGGAATTATCTCAATAAAATCAGCATTATAAAGAATCTTATAATACCTCATAATACCTTCAGCATCTGGGATTTCGTATAAAAATGGTCTTTTGAAATTTAGCTTATGACCATAACAAGCCTGAAGGATTATTGTACATGCAATGATATAGACATCGTCTTTTAGCATGTTCTTGATCTCAAGGTTGAAATCCTTACCCGCTGTTTTTACAATATCCTTGAAACGATTGGATGAATTAAAGATCATATTATGAAATGGGACCGAAGCTGTCTTGATTTCATTGAGCGTTAATAGAGGATTAAAAGCATCCCTTAATATAAACTCGATTTCTTTTTCCCGTTCTTTTAAAACCTTCAAGTCTGTAAAACCATCTCTAAGTTCAGGAAATTTCTCGGCAGTCTTGAGAACTAATTTTGCTCTCTTGACCTCATCCTTGTCCTTGCTATTAATGCTTTCTTCGTAATGCTCGAGCAGTTTATTGAAACTAACGCGCAGTTCTAGAGGTGATTCTATATTATCGTTGATGTTCATTTTCAGTTGATTTTGACTAATAAAGATACGAATATTTTACCACTAAGTGGCTTTAGTCGAATTCCTTAGCCATAAATAACAAAGTATTCGATAAAAATGTCCTTGCTGATTATATTATCTAGTATATCTAATAACCAATGTGTTACAGATTGCTTAATTCTTCCCGAATAGAGAGATTTCGTATTCCGAACTGAAGTTAAGCTTCCCGTCTATTACCTCAACATCTTGAGAGGAATAGGCATCATGGACAATATCTCCATCTAGAAAAACATCACTTACATCAATGGATTTATTGCCTTTAGGTAAATCAATCCCAATAACCACAACATCCTCAAAATCATTGGAACTATAACTCCTTGAAAAGACATAAGGTGCTTTAGACATCCTTTTATGTAAACCTGCTCCAACTGCTGGATGTTTTGCCCTGAACCTGCCTAATTTCTGCCAATGCTCTAAAATTGCTTTTGTTTGCTCATTTGATTCAATATCAGTCCAATTCATTGTGGAACGTAAGGTGGCATCGCCTTGAGTGCCTTCAATCAAAAGAGGTCGGGCCACCTCATCACCATAATAGACTTGTGAGGTCCCAGGTGTCAGCAGGAGTCTATTTGCGGTTTCAAATGGTTTCTCGCGCGATGGGTCAAATGGATTGCCATCATCATGTGAGCTTAAATAATTAAGCGTGCCATGGTTCTTCATTTCATTCTGAAGGAGATCAGAATATTTAGTGAACACCTCTTCGTATCCATTATTGGCGTCGTACTTGAGTTCGAAATTGATGAGACTATGGAAACTGTCTTCAAAGTAATTGACCTTTCGGTCGCCTATATCGAACATTTGCCCATTGCTTATGCCGTAATTATAAACCTCTCCAACGAGATAAAATTCATTATCGTCCAACACCTTTTCTGGATTGTTCGCTTTCCATTGGGCAAACTGGTAATCGCATTCTTTCTTGAATTCCTGCCATACATATTCTTCGGTATGTTTAACGGTATCCACGCGATATCCATCTATACCATATTCTGATATATAATCCGACAACCATTTCATTATATAGAATCGTGGCGCCCTTGGATGCCCAGTTCTTTCAAAGAATTCATCTAGTTCAGCGACTTCCTGATCAAATCTTCCTTCATCTTTCCATTTCTTGACCAATTGTGGCGGAAGATCCACTGCATCGTTGCTCTCTGTCCTGATATCTGGAAGATTGGCAACTAAGGTGCATGTGACCGTTGTTTCATAATTCTGGAATTCGCATTTCGGACTGGTTCTTACCCATTCTTCTGGCCAAACCGTGTCAATTTCCGTAACTGGTCCAGTATGGTTTATCACAGCATCTAGTAAAATCCGGATTCCATTTTCATGGGCTGTTGCCACTAATTCCTTAAGATCTTCTTTTGTCCCGAAATTCGGATCAATGTTTGTCCAGTCACTTGTCCAATATCCATGAAATCCATAAGAAAATCCGGTACCTTCATCAGTTCCATCATGAATTTGCTCGACTACTGGAGTCATCCAAATGGCATTGATTCCAAGATCCGTAAAATAGCCTTCCTTGATCTTCTGCGTTATCCCTTTAAGGTCACCTCCTTCAAAACCCCTCAATATCCCTGTTTCCTTGGTTCTATTGAAGTTAACATCGTTACTTGCATCACCATTATTGAATCGATCCGTCAACAAGAAATAAAGATTGGCACCTTCCCAAACGAATGGTCTTTCTGGTGATACCTCTGAAACATTCTCTTGCGCTTTTCCTTTACAGTTCATTAAGAACATGAGGCTCGCAATCACAATTACAAATATTGATCTCATTTGTTACGGTTTTAATTTAAGAATTAACGATTCCAATGGTTTTATATCAACACGCATCAATGCTTTATCATTGACTTTTAAAGTTGTCCTGTGGTTATTGAACAATTGGTCCTCAACAGTGTATTCACCCTTCTTTAGGTTCCATTTTTCAACTATATCATTTGGGATTTCCAATTCGAAACCATAGGAGTCAATAGCATTGAAGTTGGATACAATGATCAGCTTTTCTGAATCACTCCACCTTACATAAGATAGCACCTTATCATTATACCATTCTGTATTTTGCTTGTTAAAGGCATGAATATCCTGATAGTTACCCATTAAGGCCGAACTATTTATTGTGAAGTTAAGCAATCGTTTATAAAAATCCCTTAGGGCCTTTTCGCTATCCGTTGATTGGCCACCATCAAATTTCTTGTCATTGACCCATCGCTGTAAATGTGGTACTCCTATATAATCGAAAATCGATGTTCTCGATGGATCTCCAAAACCAGCATCTTCATCCCCTGGCTCTCCTAGTTCCTGTCCAAAATAAAGCAATGTTGGTGATGTACTTATCGTCGCAGAAACCACCATAGCAGGCTTCCCTTTCTCGGCATTTCCAGCAAATTCTGGACTTGCAATTCGTTGTTCATCATGATTTTCCAGAAAATGAACCATATGGTGTTCAATATCTCTTAACTCTTCCTGAATTGGTGGGATGTTATCCGTACTTCCATGACCTTGCATAACATGTTTTATAGTATCGTATAACTGCACTTTATCATAGAGATAATCCATTTTTCCTTTCTTGATATAATCCCTATACAAATGTGGTTGGTAAACCTCAGCTAAAATATATGCATCTGGATTTTTCATTTTAATGGATGAATTCAAGTAACTCCAAAACTCGACTGGAACCATTTCGGCCATATCGAAACGAAAGCCATCTACTCCAAATTCTAACCAAAACTGAGTAATGTCCCTGAATTTCTTCCATGAATCAGGAATCTGCCTGTCCTTCCAAAAAGCATGGTGGGCTTGATGGTTTCTTTCCTCAAATCCTTCTGGCAAGTCATCAAAATCCTTTTTGCCGTCTGGGTCAATACCATAATTTATCTTTACGGTCTCATACCAATCATTTATGCTTGGTTTTGAAAGCCTAGAACCATTTCCCGTCCATTTTGCAGGTTCCTCTATAAACTTACCATCAGCAAGAGGATGTGCTTCGCCTCCTAATGGTTTATAATCATTGATCGCATCGGGAACTTCGAAGCTTTTTCCTGGATTATAATAGAAATTGTTATTCTTGGCATAAACAACATTAACATTATCTGATGCACCGAAATCCTCAACACCCTCTGGATTATTCATGCCTTCGTAATTTCTGGCAACATGATTGGGTACAATATCGATTATGACTTTCAAGCCAGCTTTATGAGAACGATCGATCAAAGCCTTGAATTCATCCATTCTCTTTTCTGGGTTCTCTGCAAGGTCCGGGTTTACACTATAATAGTCTTTCACAGCATAAGGAGAACCTGCTCGACCTTTGACCACATCGGGATCATCATTGGATATCCCGAATTCAGTATAATCCCTAATTACCGCATGATGTGGCACACCTGTATACCAGATATGTGTAACCCCAAGGTCCTTTATTTCCTTTAACGCATTGTCCGTAAAATCATTGAACTTTCCAACACCGTTTTCTTCAATTGTTCCCCAAGGTTTATTCGTGGTATTGGTATTGCCGAACAATCTTGTAAATACTTGATAGATGACTTGTTTTTGCTTCATTTCTCCAGATGCCATAGATTGCGTTGATTCTTTTGTATTATTTCCATTACAGCCAATCAGTAAGATAATTGAAGTAATTGAGATGAATTTAATTGTTTTTTTCATGTACCTATTTCTTAGTGGTTAAAATCAGGATGCCCTTTTCATTAAGGCTCAATTTCTTATTCCATAATACGGGCTTACCACTAATAATATCTTTCATTGATATATTTTTCAAACCGATCTCCTCATATTTTTCCAAATCAAGTGTCATTGCATTCTCATTCTTATTAAGAATGGTAACGACAGTTTCATTGCCCTTTTTCCTGAATAACACGTAAACCCCATTCTCTGGAATGAAATGAACTGTTTCACCATCATGAATGGCAAGGCTCGTCTTACGATAGTTCAACAACTCCCTTAAGAAGTCCTGCATGCCTTTCTGTTGGTCATTCAAGCCTTCGCCACTGAAGGCATTAACTGCATCTCCTTGCCAACCACCAGGAAAATCACTTCTTATCAAACCATGATCACCAGGCTTCTTGAAGTCTTCCATAAGTATTTCTGTACCGTAATAAATTTGTGGAATACGTGGCAAGGTAAGCATCAGGCCAAGGGCCATTTTAGTATTTTCGACATCACCTTTTAACTGCGTAAAAATGCGACTCATATCATGATTGTCCGGAAAAACCATGATATCCTTTGGGCTGGCATAAGCAAAATCGTTGGCTAGGCCTTCGTATATCTTTACTAAGCCTTGATTCCAGGATTCTTCGTCGTTCAAGGCCTGAACTATATTGGATTGCATAGCAAAATCCATTGTTGATCGTAAATTAGATGCATACCCATCTTTATTATTCGCTCCTTCTTGCCAATAGGCAATCAGTAAGGGATTGTAGCTCCACTCTTCACCAACAATACTGAATTGTGGATACTCTGTCATAATAGCTTTTGCCCATTCGCTCATAAAATCCTTGTCTGGATAGGGATATGTATCTTGTCGGATACCGCTTAACCCTAAGGTTTCTATCCACCAAACACTGTTTTGGGTAATGTATCGTGCCATGAACGGATTACGCTGATTTAGATCTGGCATTGAAGGAACAAACCACCCTTGGCTCATGGCATCCCTGTCCTTTTTCGAAGCGTACTTGTCTTGATTCACTGTCCTTCTATGACTTGTACCAACGAATTCATTATTCAGAAAAGCATCTTGATTGTTTACCCAATCCTTAAATGGTAGGTCTTTCATCCACCAATGCTCGAGTCCACAATGATTAGCCACTTGATCCATTATAAGGCCAATGCCTTTTTCCCTTGCTTTATCGGCTAGTTTGACATAATCTTCTAATGATCCAAAACGAGGGTCTACCTGATAGAAATTCGTAATCGCATACCCATGATAGGATTGCTCGGCCATGTCATTGATCAATAATGGACTAGACCATATGGACGTAAAACCCATTTTTTCAATGTAGTCTAGGTTGTCAGTAATTCCCTTAATATCACCTCCGTGCCTTGCATAGTCATTGGCCCTATCGATACCTGCTTGTCTTAATCCATCTACACTATCATTAGAAGAATCACCATTCGCAAAACGATCAGGAGTAATCAAATAAACAACATCTGAGCTATTGAATCCTATGAATTCATCTGCATTTCTACTGCGTTCTTTAAGTTCATAAGTATGGTATTTTTCATCGCCATCTTCAAATTCAAATAGAATATCGAATTTTCCAGCTTTTGCATTCGAAGCGATGTCCAAGTCAATGAATAAATAATTTGGGCTATCTGCTTGATGAGTTCCTTTTACAGAAACGCCTGAGTATGAAACAATTACTTTAGCTTTCCCAATATTTTCTTCTTTTACCAGTAATTGAAGGCTCGTCTCCTTATATCCGACCCACCAATTTGATGGTTCAACACGTTCAAGACTTGAATTTGAGACTTCACCTGAAAATTGAGATACCTTGTCCTTACATGATATAAGTATCATGAAACATAAATACAATATTTGCAAGGTTTTTGGCATCGAATTATACGGACACTAGTTTATCAGGATGTAAAATTACTGAATCATCGTTCACAAATATTTGCAATTCCTTCTCGCTTGCCAACTGAAATTTAACCTCTTTGTGATCTACCGTTACTTTTAAGATCTGATGCCTGAAGTTCACCTTGAATGAGTAAGCACTCCATTGTTTCGGGATTCTTGGTTCAAAAGCCAAAGCGCCCTTTTTAATGCGCATTCCTCCGAAACCTTCTACAATGCTCATCCATGTTCCTGCCATACTTGTAATGTGCAGACCTTCATGAACCTCATGGTTATAATCATCTAGATCCAAGCGCGACGTCCTTAAATAAAACTCATAGGCTTGGTCCATTCTACCTAATTTAGCTGCCTGAACACTATGTACACAAGGTGACAAGGAACTTTCATGAACTGTAAATGGCTCATAGAAATCGAAATGGCGTTCTAAATCCTCCATTGAAAAATGGTCTTCAAAAAAATAGAATCCTTGAAGTGTATCAGCTTGTTTGATATAAGGTGATCGTAATATTCTGTCCCAAGACCATTTTTGATTGATTGGTCGTTGCGACTTGTCCAGATCTGCTACTGTAATTAGTTCCTTATCCAAAAATCCGTCTTGTTGTAAGAACACGTTATGATCTTCGGAATAAGGGAAGTACATATTATCCGCAACTTTCTTCCATTTGGCAATTTCCACTTCAGATAGGCTTACCTTATTCATAATTCTGGTATAATCAGAATTATATTCAGCTTTTATTTTATCAATATTTTCTGTAGTATAATCAATGCACCATTTGGCAATGTAATTCGTGTACCAATTATTATTGACATTGTTTTCGTATTCATTCGGCCCTGTTACTCCAAGAATCACATACTTGTTCTTTTGGGTTGAAAATGTTGCTCTTTGATGCCAAAATCGTGCAATTCCGATCAATACTTCCAAGCCTTTTTCTGGAATATAACTATAATCTCCTGTGAATCGGTAATAGTTATAAATGGCGAATGCGATGGCTCCATTCCTATGGATTTCCTCAAAAGTAATTTCCCATTCGTTATGGCATTCTTCCCCATTCATGGTTACCATGGGATACAAGGCTGCTCCATTTGAAAATCCAAGTTTTTCAGCATTTTCGATGGCTTTTTGCAGATGATTGTATCGATATTCCAACAAGGTTCTGGCAACATGCTGGTCTTTGGTTGCCATGTAAAATGGAATACAATAAGCCTCCGTGTCCCAATAGGTGCTTCCACCATATTTTTCACCTGTAAATCCTTTTGGCCCAATATTCAAACTGGCATCTGTACCCAAATAGGTTTGGTTTAATTGGAAGATGTTAAAACGGATGGCTTGTTGGGCTTTTACATCGCCTTCAATAGTGATGTCTGCCATTTGCCAGATTTTCGCCCAAGCTTGCTTTTGATTGTTGAGCAATTCATCGAACCCTAATTTGGCAGCTTCACTTAAAGTATTTTGAGCGGCCTGAATAAGTTTGTTTCTATCATAATTCCTATCTGCTGTGTAGCCTGCAAATTTTTGAATCGTAAAGGTTTCATTTTGGTTTATTGATATTTTATATATAAAACTGATTTTGTTATCAGTCTTTATCACCTGTGGCTGCAATCCAGCATTTTGATTGTTCACACGGCACTCTGATTGCATAAATGTGCAAGTATGAAAATCGGTTTTCATCGTTTGCGCTTCTATGAATGCTTGGTCGCCTTCGACTATTAAATTTGATATATTCCAGAATTTATCATCCCAGTTGGAATCTTCATTTGTAATTCCTGCATCAATGTAAGGTGTTATTACAAGGTCCGCATGAGAATTTAGGGGTGTGATCGAATATTCAATTGCTCCAACTTCATCAAGTTCCAAACTTAAAAAACGTTTCGCTTCAACCTGAATGTCAATATTGTTTTGAAGTGTTACTTCAAAACTTCGAGAGAGCCAACCTTCTTTCATATTAAGCTCCCTTCTAAAGTTCTTCACTTTTTTTGAAGTGAACAGGTCGAGTTGTTCTTTGTTTACATTAATGTCTATTCCAATCCAACTTGGGGCATTCAATACCTTAGCAAAATACTCCGGATAGCCATTCTTCCACCAACCAACTTTGGTTTTGTCAGGGTAATATACTCCAGCGATATAACTCCCTTGAAATGTTGGTCCGGAATAATGCTCTTCAAAATTAGCACGCTGTCCCATGGCTCCATTTCCCAAACTAAAGATGCTTTCTGATGCTTCGACATTTTCTGCATCGAATCCTTCTTCAATGATCGACCAATTATTTGGTTTTATATAATCTTTGTTCATTATTCTTTGATCAGCTTTTTTATGAATTTTTTCTTCATTTCTGTGAAGTCCTTGAAATTGTAATCTGCTTCATGAAGCACTTTTTCATCTCCAATTCCAATCGAAACCATGTTAGCAATATTAGCTGCTTGAATTCCAGCAACGGAATCTTCAAACACGATACAGTCTTCTGGTTTCATTTTTAAATCTTTGGCAGCAATTAGGAAGACTTCTGGGTCAGGTTTTGCTTTTGTCACGCTATTTCCATCAACAATAGATTCAAAATAAGGCAACAACCCCACTTTCTCTAAAATAGGTTGCGCATTCTTGCTTGCGGAACCCAAAGCAATTGATTGGTCTTTTTTCTTTAAATATTTTAAAACCTTTTTGACTTTTGGAAGAATTTCAGACTCATCCATTTTTTCGATATAGGTCAAATAATCTTCATTTTTTTCGACCATCCACCTGTCGAACTGTTCCTGAGAAGCTTCAATGTTTCCTAAATCCAAAAGGATTTCCAAACATCGTTTTCTACTTACACCTTTGAACATTTCATTTTGCTCTTCGGTAAACTCAAAACCAAGTTCATTAGCTAATTTTTTCCAAGCCAAATAATGGTATTTAGCAGTGTCTACGATAACACCATCCAGATCGAAAATAAATGCCTTATCCTTCATTTAATATATTTTTTATCTCTTCTGAAGACACTTTTGAATTGGCGCCTTTTTTTGATGCCACTAAAGAACCAATAGCACAGGCAAAATCAAGTGAATCTTGAGGCGATTTCTTATTAATAATCAATTGACCAATCAGTCCTGCTAAAAAAGAGTCTCCTGCACCTACAGTATCTTCAACTACGGCCTTATATCCCTTATTTCTATGGAATGATCCTTCATGATATAATAACGCACCCTTACTTCCAAGAGTCACACAAATGGCTGAGGTATTGGTTTTCAGTGAGATATATTTCATCATTCCTTCCAGATCGGAAGTATCACCTTTCAATTGATTACATATTTCGATTATCTCTTCATCATTCATTTTAATGAAATCTGCACTGTTCATTAAATCATATAATAATTCAAAATCGTAATGTGGCGGGCGCAGATTAACATCAAACACCTTATAATTGGCAATCTCTAAAAGTGAAAACAGTGTTTGTCTTGATGTATCTTCCCTTGCTGCTAAACTTCCGAAAATGAACACATCAGAGTTGGTGACCAAGTTCATATTGTTTTGATCTAATTGAATATTGTCCCAAGCAACAGGGTTGAAAATCTCATAAGAAGCCGATCCATTTTTATCTAATGTAACGATAACATGACCAGTTTCTAGCCCGCTATCCAACTGGATATGATCTTTATTTAAAGTTTTATCAGAAATAAAATCCAGGGCCTTATCGCCGTTTTCATCACTACCAATTCGGCTAATTATGGCACTTTCAATTCCAAAAGATTGTAATCTGAGTGCAACATTAAGCGGTGCTCCACCAATGACCTTATGAGTTGGAAAAACATCCCATAATATCTCTCCGTAACAAGTTGCCTGTACTTTATTCATCCTCAGGAGCTAATTGTTTCTCAAGTTCTTCCAAAGAAATCCCTTTGGTTTCTGGCATTTTAAAGATTGACCAAATGAGTTGTAACACCATCATCGCCGCAAAAAACATGAAAATAGGCCATGGATTGTCTCCGAATATACCTTCATCCTTATCCAAGAACAATGGTGTAATCAACGTTATCAAAGCAGCAAATACCCAATGTGTGCCTGTTCCCCAAGACTGGCCAGAAGCTCTAACATTGTTAGGAAAGATCTCAGAAATGAAAACCCAGATCACAGCGCCTTGTCCAATAGCATGAGACGCAATGAAAGTCAATATGAATGTCAATAAAAGAGTAGAACTGGCATCAGTATAGAAACACCAGCCAACCATGGCAAGACTTATGATATATCCAACGGATCCAATCTTAATTAATTCACGTCGTCCTAATCGATCAATTAGCCAAACACCAACAAATGTGAATATCAGATTTACAAGGCCAATGGATATAGAACTGAAGAGAGATTCTTTTCCTGCTAATCCGGAACGCTCCAAAATCTCTGGAGCATAATAAAGAACAAAATTAATTCCTGAGAGCTGATTGAAAAATGCTATCATGAATCCCAGCCATAATACCCTATTGAATTTTTTTTGGAAGAGTCGCTCTCCTTTAATCGCATCTGCAAGATCATCCTTGATCTCTATCAGTTTTTGTTTTGCCTTATCAAGTTCATATATGCGACTTAGGACGCTCATTGCTTCTTCGTCATCCTGTTTCTTGAGAGCCAGCCAGCGCGGACTGTTAGGCACTCTCAATACCATTACCGAATAAAGCAAGGCAGGTATCGCCTCTACACCTAACATCCATCGCCAATCACTGGCACCACCAAAACCCTTTAACAGATAGTTAGAAATAAATGCAATGAATATCCCAAAGACGATATTGAACTGATACAAGGCAACAAGCCGTCCTCTACTTTGCGATGAGGATACTTCAGAAATATATATGGGCGCCGCAACAGAAGATGCACCTACACCAACTCCACCGATAAACCTAAAGAATGAAAATGAATAAGGGTCAGGTGCAAATGCCGATCCAAGGGCCGACAAGAGGTACAATATCCCAATCCAGAACAGTGTCTTCTTCCTTCCAAACCTATCACACGGTATCCCGCCAAAAAGGGCTCCAAGAACTGTTCCCCAAAGTGCCATTGACATGATAAAAGTTCCATGGAACAAGGGCGATGTATTCCATAATTCTTTGATGGGTTGATTTGCCCCTGAGATTACTACAGTATCAAATCCAAATAAAAAACCTGCCAAGGCCACAGTTATAGCCCATACTCCTACTTTTCCTTTATTCATCTTTTGTCCAAATTGTATTAACTAAGAATACTTTAATGTCTTTATGAAATGGAGCTGATTTCGAGGCTATTTCTAATTTTGAAAACGGTTCTGATGGAAAAACTTGGTCTGTAAAAACGTACTTCCCTCCATCAACAAAAATCTCAACAGATGACCTATCTACTATCATTCGGACTTCCACTAAAGTATCAGACACCTTGTAGGCCTGTTTATGGATGGACTTGGCAAAACTTTCATGAAAATCTATCAAGCCCGATTTACGTCTATCTGTAGCCATCTGACTTGCAGTTGGATTCATATGGAATACATATTCCTCATTCTT
>JABDMQ010000315.1 GCA_013001365.1 Flavobacteriaceae bacterium | reverse complement strand
GAGAATGGAGCTTATTACAAGAACAACAAAATCTATATAACGCTTAATAAAAAACAAATAATTATGCCAACAGCAAGTTTAAGACTAGAAGGAAACCACAACATCAAGAATGCCATGGCTGCGGCTACCATTGCAAATCTTCTAGGCATCAGGAAATCTACCATTCGCGAATGCCTTGAGAGTTTTCAAGGGGTTGAGCACCGATTAGAACATGTATTGAAGATAAACAAGGTGCAATACATCAACGACTCTAAAGCCACTAATGTCAATGCCACATATTATGCATTGGAAAGCATGGAGGCGCCGACGGTTTGGATTGTTGGTGGCGAAGATAAGGGAAATGATTACGAAGAACTTTTCCCATTTGTTAACGAAAAGGTTAAAGCCATCATATGTTTAGGTGTTGACAATGAAAAACTACTTAAAACTTTCGCGAGTACGGTTGATATCATTGTTGAGACCCAGTACATGAGCGAGGCTATTAAGATAGCTTATAAAATAGCTGAAGCTGGAGATAATGTCCTGCTGTCTCCTGCCTGTGCAAGTTTCGATCTTTTTGAGAATTATGAAGATAGAGGACGACAATTCAAAGAAGCAGTTAGAAATTTATAGTGAGAACGGTTTTCAATAACATAAAAGGTGATCGGTTGATATGGGCAATTGCTGCATTGTTGGCAATATTCTCGTTTTTACCTGTTTACAGCGCTGCTAGTAACTTGGCATATACTGGGGGCAATGGAAACACTTTTAGTTATTTTGTTAAGCATTTCATGCATTTGTTCTTGGGCTTTGCAATAATGTATGGCGTACATAAGATTCCATATAGATATTTCAGGGGACTTTCAATCGTAATGATACCTATTGTACTTGTGTTACTGATCATAACTATGATGCAAGGCACCACGATCGAAGGTGCTAATGCCAGTCGGTGGATCCAGATTCCTTTTGTTGGTATGTCGTTTCAGACATCGACATTTGCTTCTGTTGTTCTTATGGTATATGTGGCAAGGTACCTCTCTAGAATAAAGGATAAATCGGTATCTTTCAAAGAAACCTTGTTGCCTTTGTGGCTTCCAGTGTTCACTATTCTTGCGTTGATTCTCCCAGCTAATTTTTCAACTACGGCAATCATTTTTGCAATGGTCATGGTCTTGGCATTTTTGGGAGGTTACCCATTGAGATATTTAGCTGTGATTATTGGGACAGGTGCTGTAGCCTTGGTGCTATTTGTTGTAGTGGCAAAAGCCTTTCCTGAGGCTATGCCTAATAGGATCGATACATGGATGAGTCGTGTATCAAATTTTGCATCAGGTGGAGATTCCGAAGCGAATTATCAAATCGAGAAAGCCAAGATAGCCATTGCTTCAGGAAGAATACAAGGCGTTGGTCCAGGAAAGAGTGTTCAAAAGAATTTCCTCCCACAATCTTCATCAGATTTCATTTTCGCAATAATTGTTGAAGAATACGGATTGGCTGGAGGTCTATTCCTAATGCTGCTATATCTATGGCTGCTTTTCAGGATAATTATCGTAGCCCAGAAAGCAGATTCATTCTTTGGGAAATTACTTTCTATTGGAGTGGGATTGCCAATTGTCTTTCAGGCTTTGATAAATATGGCTGTAGCGGTAGAATTGTTTCCTGTTACAGGACAAACACTGCCATTAATAAGTAGTGGAGGGACCTCTATTTGGATGACATGTTTGGCCATTGGAATAATATTGAGCGTAAGCGCAAAACGTCAAGAAATAATAGAACAAGAGAATAGAGAGGACAATCCATTGGAAATACTCTCAGAGACAATATAAATGGAACAATACAGGATTATACTATCAGGTGGCGGTACAGGCGGACATATTTATCCCGCAATTGCCATAGCCAACGAGCTTAAATCTCGACATACCGATGCTGAATTCTTGTTTGTAGGAGCGAAGGATCGAATGGAAATGGAAAAAGTTCCTCAAGCAGGGTATAAGATTGAAGGATTATGGATCTCAGGGTTGCAAAGAAAACTGACCTTCAAGAATTTAATGTTTCCATTTAAATTGATCAGTAGCTTGATCAAGGCCAAGAAGATCATACGGAACTTTAATCCTGATGTTGCAATTGGAACAGGTGGATTCGCAAGTGGTCCTTTATTGAAAGTTGCATCTTCCAAAGGCATACCTAGCCTTATACAAGAGCAAAATTCCTTTCCTGGCATTACCAATAAGCTTTTGGCAAAAAAAGCTGCAAAAATATGTGTTGCTTATGATGGACTTGAGCGTTTCTTTCCGGCTCAGAAAATCGTAAAGACAGGTAATCCAGTTCGTCAAGATCTACTTGATATAAGGAATAAGCGTGAGGAGGCAATAGCATTTTTTAATTTGGAGCCAAACAAGAAAACACTTTTGGTAATAGGTGGAAGCCTAGGTGCTAGACGCATCAATCAATTGATCTCTAAAGAGCTTGACTTTTTCAACACACTTAATGTGCAGCTTATTTGGCAATGTGGCAAGCTCTACCATGAGACCTATAAGCTTGATGGACATGCTAAACATGTCAATTTGCATCCATTTATAAATAAAATGGATTTGGCATATGCTGCTGCGGATTTCATAATATCGAGGGCTGGAGCTGGATCGGTGTCGGAGTTATGCATTGTAGGGAAGCCAGTGATTTTCATTCCTTCACCCAATGTGGCAGAAGACCATCAGACCAAGAATGCCTTGGCAATCGTAAAAAATAAAGCTGCATTGATGATAAAAGAGGAAGATTTGGACGTGGATTTTGAGAACAAGTTCTCCCAATTGGTGTCTTCTCCAGAAAAACAAGAACTGTTAGGTTTTAAGATCAAGGAACTAGCATTGGTTAATGCTACCAAGGATATTGCAAACGAAGTAGACAAACTTTTGGCCAAATGAAGTTAAGTAGTTTTGATAACATTTTTTTAATCGGAATTGGAGGTATTGGTATGAGTGCTTTGGCCTTGTATTTCCATTCTGAAAAGAAACATGTAGCCGGATATGATAAAACTTCTACTGATATAACAGATAGCTTGATCTCCAAAGGGATCAATGTTCATTTTGAGGATACTATCGCAAATGTTGAAAATAGCTTCCTGAATAATGAGACCACTCTGGTTATTTTTACTCCGGCAATTCCAAAAGACCATAAAGAGCTAACTTATTTCAGGAACAATCACTATGTAATTAAAAAGCGTTCTGAGGTTCTTGGTAATATTACTGAAAGTACATATTGCTTGGCAGTTGCTGGAACTCATGGCAAAACCACGACAACTAGTATATTAGGTCATATCCTTAATGAAAGTTATGTAAAATTAACTGCTTTTCTTGGTGGCATAAGTGAAAATTATAATTCAAACCTAATTCTCAAGGGTAACGAAGTCACAGTTGTTGAAGCTGATGAATTCGATCGTTCCTTTTTGACACTGTCCCCGGACATGGCATGTATAACATCAATGGATGCCGATCATTTGGACATATATGGTAATGAAGAAGCTCTAATAGAATCCTTTAGCGCTTTTACACATAGACTTAAACCAAATGGTAAACTGTTTGTTCGAAACGGATTGCCGTTAGAAGGTATTACCTATGGTTTGGAAGATGATTCAGATTATTCTGCCCAGAATATAAAAATAGAAAATGGAAACTATGTCTTTGATTTAATAACACCATCCGAGACAATTAAAGACATTCAATTTAACCTACCTGGTAGACACAATTTGTCGAATGCAGTAATAGCCTTGGCGATGGCTGTGGAGTATGGACGCCCTCCAGAACAGCTCGTCAAGGCTTTAGCATCATATAAAGGAGTAAAGCGCAGGTTCACCTATCATGTAAAGACCGAAGAATTGGTGTATGTCGATGATTATGCGCATCACCCAAGCGAGATAAATGCTGTGCATAGTGCAGTGAGAGAGATGTATCCTAGTAAAAGGGCATTAGCGATTTTTCAACCGCATCTATTCAGTCGTACAAAGGATTTTGCAGACGATTTTGCAAGAAGTCTAGAGCAGTTTGACGAAATATTGCTTTTGGACATATATCCGGCACGAGAGGAACCAATTCAAGGAGTTTCTTCTGATTGGTTATTAGAGAAGATTGAAAATTCTAATAAGAAATTAATAAGTAAATCTGAAATCATTTCAGAGATTAAAAGATCCCAAGCCTCAGTAATCTTGACATTGGGAGCTGGAGATATCGGGGAAGAAGTAGAAAAGATAACACAAAATCTAAGCCTTGCGAGTTAACTGGAATTACATAAAGATGATATCCTTAATGCTATTGATAATGTTTCTATATGCATTTTCTGGCAAAAGGAATTTAGAAAGAAAAATAACGAAACCGAACATAAAATTCATGGGTGCAAACACCCCTTTCATCACCCATGAGAATGTTAGTAAATTGTTAATACAAAATAATCAAGGTGTTACGAGTGTGCCTAAAGAAATTTTAGATTTGAATGATCTGGAATCGGCCCTTAATTCCAACGCGATGATCAAACATGCCGAAGTGTATGTTGCTGTAAATGGGGAGCTTACAGCTGAAATCGTTCAAAAAAAACCTATTGCAAGAGTCAACACAAATGCATCGTATTACATCGATGATGAGGGTTCTTATATGCCGTTATCATCCAATTATACAGCTAGGGTCCCTTTGGTAACAGGAAACATAAGAAAGGACAGATTGGGACAAGTTTACATGGTTGCTGTAAAAGTTCAAGAAGATGAATTCTTGAAGAAACATGTTACAGAGATAAGGCAAGAAGAAAAGAATGAGATTAGCTTAAAACTAAGAAAGTGCGATTTCAGTGTGTCTCTGGGCAAGACCAAGGAGTTAAACAAGAAAATAAATAACCTTAAGGCATTTTATCAAAAGGCCCTGAAGGACAAAACATTGAATAGTTACCGTAATGTGAACCTGCGATTTGGAAATCAAGTTGTTTGCACTAAAAAATAAATTATGGAACAGAATATATCAGTAGGCCTAGACATTGGAACAACCAAGATAGTTGCCATGATCGGTCGCAAGAATGAGTATGGCAAGTTGGAAATATTAGGAATTGGTAAATCAAGAAGCCTAGGTGTTCATCGAGGTGTGGTCAATAATATAACCCAAACCATCCAGTCCATTCAGCAAGCAGTCCAGGAAGCTGAGGCAGCAGCAGGCATGAAAATAGAGGAGGTAACTGTTGGTATTGCAGGGCAGCACATACGTAGCTTACAACATAGTGATTATATAACAAGAGCAAATTCAGAATTGGTCATTGATGAAGATGATATCGAACGATTGATCAATCAAGTACACAAATTGGTAATGCTGCCTGGGGAAGAGATCATTCATGTTTTGCCACAAGAGTATAAGGTCGATGGTCAAGCAGAGATAAAAGAGCCAATTGGCATGTACGGTGGCCGTTTGGAGGCTAATTTTCATGTGGTTGTAGGTCAGGTATCCTCTATTAGGAATATTGGTAGATGTGTCAAAAGTGCAGGATTGCAACTGGAAGGCATCACATTAGAGCCCTTGGCATCAGCAAATGCAGTGCTAAGTCAAGAAGAAAAAGAAGCTGGTGTTGCTTTAATAGATATTGGAGGTGGAACAACCGACCTTGCGATTTTCAGAGATGGAATTATACGACATACAGCCGTAATTCCTTTTGGCGGTAATGTGATTACTGAAGATATAAAAGAAGGATGCTCAATAATCGAAAAACAAGCCGAACTTCTGAAAATTAAATTCGGGTCAGCTTGGCCAGGTGAAAACAAGGACAACGAAATTGTATCCATTCCTGGATTAAGAGGTAGGGAGCCGAAAGAAATCACTCTCAAGAATCTTTCAAAGATAATTCATGCAAGAGTCGTTGAAATCGTAGAGCAAGTGTATGTAGAGATAAAGAACTACGGTCATGAAGAGCAGAAGAAGAAACTCATTGCTGGAATTGTCTTAACAGGTGGAGGCAGTCAACTTAAGCATTTAAAGCAGTTGGTTGAATACATTACTGGGATGGACACTAGAGTTGGGTATCCTAACGAACATCTAGCAGGTGGTAACGATGAGGATGTAACAAGCCCATTATTTGCTACGGCTGTAGGACTTGTGATGGATGGTGTAAAAAGACAGGAACGAAAACATTCCGAGCAAGTAGCAGGTGTTATGGAGCAACATGGCGATACCTCAGAAGAAGGTGAAAATGAAGTTGAAGGCCAACCAATAAAAGAACGAAGATCATTTCTAGACAAATTGACCGAACGCGTCAAGGATTTTCTGGACAATGCAGAATAATAAAAAGAACAAAACAACCCATAATTAATAATCTATGAGCAGCAAAAAAGAATTCGGAGGTATAGCATTCGACCTTCCAAAAAATCAATCCAATGTCATTAAGGTCATTGGTGTTGGTGGTGGTGGAAGCAATGCCATTAATTATATGTTCCAGCAAGGCATCAAAGGTGTGGACTTTGTAATCTGTAATACAGATGCCCAAGCCCTTCAAAATAGTGGTGTGCCAAATAAGATCCAACTCGGTGTTAACCTTACTGAGGGATTAGGAGCAGGAGCTAATCCAGAAGTTGGTGAAAAATCTGCCGTTGAAAGCTTTGAAGATATCAAGCGCATGTTAGACACGAATACCAAGATGATTTTCATCACTGCTGGTATGGGTGGAGGAACAGGTACGGGTGCTGCTCCTATAATTGCGAAAATGGCCAGAGAACTGAATATACTGACTGTTGGTATTGTTACTATGCCTTTTCAGTTTGAGGGTAAAATGAGATGTGAACAAGCGCAAATAGGCATTGAGAATCTAAGAAATCAAGTCGATTCCTTGATAGTAATAAATAATAACAAATTAAGGGAGGTATATGGAAATCTTGGATTCAAGGCAGGGTTTGCTAAGGCTGATGAGGTATTGTCTACTGCTGCAAGGGGCATAGCCGAAGTAATTACACATCACTACACTCAAAATATCGATTTACGAGATGCGAAAACGGTATTGAGCAATAGTGGAACTGCCATTATGGGGTCAGCCATATCTACAGGTCAAAATCGAGCGCAAGAAGCTATTGTTAAAGCTTTGGACTCGCCATTACTGAATGATAATAAAATAACTGGAGCCAAGAATGTATTGCTGTTAATTGTTTCAGGTACTCAAGAAATCACGATTGATGAAATTGGTGAGATCAACGACCACATACAAAGTGAAGCTGGTCATGGTGCTAATATTATCATGGGCGTAGGTGAGGACCAGGACCTTGGAGAATCGATATCAGTAACAATTATCGCTACTGGATTCAATATTGAACAACAGGACGAAATCGCCAATACTGAAGTTAAAAAAGTCATTCATGCTTTAGAAGATGACCAATCCATAGAACAAGATCTTTCCCAGAAAGAGGTTGACCCAGCTATAATTAGACCGGACATAACCCTTAATATGGAAGAAACGATTGTTCGTCATACTTTGGAATTGAACGAAGATGAAGAAGAATTGAGCACTTCAGAAGAAAACATTGTGAGCGAGCAAAATTTGATGCCAGAGATCGATGTTGAGGAATCCTTGGATTTGGTTCCAACTACAGAAGTCATCAAGAATATCAACGTGAGCTATGAAGAGGTCCTTGCAGATTCTGAAGTGTTGGATGAAGAATTCATTATAACATCTGTAGACAACGAGAAAGAGGTGATGGAGGCATACACCGAAGAAGAGGAACAAATTACACTTACGTTCGATTTACCTTTAAGTGCTGCGGCAGAACAACCAAATGAAACTGAAACTGAAACCATCATCGAAGAGAAAATTTCTTTTGAATTGGATGAAGACGTAAAGGAATTGAATGTTAAGGATCATATAGAACTAATTCCAGTAACAGAAGCGAATGAAGATGGTGAAATGCGATATGTACTTGAAGATTATATTGAACTTGAATCTTCATTGAATACTGCCCAACCAGATGATATTAGTGATGACGAAATTGTTTTTGAAAAAAAGGTCGTAGCGGAAACTGAGCAATCAGAGGTACCATCCGAAGAGATCGATCCAATGAACAGCCCTATATCAGCCTTGCTAAAGGAAAGAGCCGATGAGCGCAGGCGCAAGATGAAGGATTTTAACTATAAATTCAATAATGCGAAGATAGATGATATTGAAAAAGTGCCAGCCTACAAGCGACAAGGTGTTGATCTAGAAGATGCTCAACATTCTTCAGAGTCCAATGCATCAAGAACAACATTGGGGACAGATGAGAATGAAGACCTGACATTGAGAAGCAACAATTCATTTTTGCATGACAAACCAGATTGATCTTTAATTAATCCAAATCTTTATAAACCCGAGAAGATTCCCTCAAGCTTCTTGGGTTTATTTTTATCTTTGCCCAAATTAATATAATCCATGAGTTTACAACAAGATGTAATGACAGCTATGAAAGCTGCCATGAAAGCTAAGGACCAGACCGCATTGACTGCATTAAGAGCAGTCAAATCTGCAATTTTACTAGCACAGACTGAAAGTGGTGCGGGAGAAGAACTGTCGGAAGAACATGAGCTTAAAATATTACAGAAATTAGTCAAGCAACGCAAGGACAGTGCAGCGATTTATCTTGAACAAGAAAGGAAAGACCTTGCAGTGCCAGAATTGGATGAAGCCGAGGTAATAAGTCAATTCTTGCCAGAAGCCTTAAGTGAAGAAGAAATAGAGAAGGTCGTAGTCATGACCATAGAATCAATTGGTGCTGAAGGTATGAAGGATATGGGCAAGGTCATGGGTATCGTGAGCAAGGAATTGGCAGGTCAAGCTGATGGCAAGACAATTTCAACAATTGTACGCAATAAACTAACATAAACTAAACGGCCGCGTGGCGCAACTGAATAGCGCATCAGATTTCGGCTCTGAGGGTTGGGGGTTTGAATCCCTCCGCGGTCACTAAATCAATGCCTGTGATTATTCTATTTTGTAATACACAATATCACGGGCATATGATTGATTTTTGTCAAAATCCATTTAATGTCTAGAACTGCTATTATCATAGGAGCAGGACCAGCCGGCTTAACGGCCGCCTACGAGTTGGTTACAAAAACGGACATTAAACCAATTATCCTTGAGAGAAGTAATGAAATAGGAGGGCTTTCAAGAACTGTCGTTCATAATGGAAATCGCATGGACATTGGAGGTCATCGTTTTTTTTCCAAATCAGAAAGGGTCATGAATTGGTGGACCAACATCTTACCAGTGCAAGGACAATTGGCAAAGGACGAAAGTTTAAAAGAAACTAAGCTTGGTGTTAAAGCAAATCATGGCAAGCTAACAGAAGATGGTCCGGACCCAGAAAGGACTGACAAGGTTATGCTTATAAGAAGCAGGTTATCTCGGATATTTTTCTTGAGAAAGTTCTTTGATTATCCAATCTCAATAAATTGGAGAACCATAAAAGGACTGGGATTCTCAAGATTACTCAAAATAGGATTCACCTATTTGAAGGTAAAGATCAAACCTATTAAAAATGTCAATTCCCTTGAAGATTTCTTTATCAGTAGATTCGGCACTGAACTATATGAGACGTTCTTCAAAGATTATACAGCAAAAGTCTGGGGTGTGCCATGTTCAGAGATTGCTGCAGATTGGGGAGCGCAGAGAATTAAGGGATTATCCATTACTAAAGCTGTACTACACTCTTTAAAATCAGTGTTCGTTAAGGATAACTCCATTGAACAGAAGAGCACTGAAACGAGTTTGATCGACCAGTTCATGTATCCAAAATATGGCCCCGGTCAGATGTGGGAAACCGTTGCTGAAATAGTCAAGGATAAAGGAGGTTCAATAATCATGGATGCCACTGTTAGTGAAATCCAATTCTTTGGCAAAGAAATTGTTAATGTTGCTTATTCAAGTGATTCTAACCAGAAAAAACAAAGAATTGAAGGTTCCTTTTTCATCTCTACAATGCCTATCAAGGAATTGATCAAGGGTTTAGGAAATAAAGTTCCGAAGAATGTGCAAGAGGTTGGTGCTGGACTTCAGTATAGGGATTTTATAACCGTAGGATTGTTATTGAAAGAATTAAAGGCAAAGAATAAGTCAAAGAATCCAACGCTTAATGAATTGATTCCTGATAATTGGATATATATTCAAGAAAACGATGTTAAACTAGGAAGGCTGCAAATATTCAATAACTGGTCGCCTTACATGGTATCTGATTTAGATAAGGTTTGGTTGGGGCTTGAATATTTTTGCAATGAAGGAGACGAGTTATGGGAGATGTCCGAGGCGGAGTTCCTTGATTTTGCGATAGAAGAATTGAACAAGATCGGATTGATCGACAAACAAGACGTAATGGACGGAACGGTTATAAAGGCACCTAAAACATATCCTGCATATTTCGGGACGTATTCACGATTCCATGAAATTAGGGAGTATTTGGATGGTTTCAAGAATTTATTCTTGATAGGAAGAAATGGGATGCATAAATACAATAATCAAGATCACTCCATGCTAACAGCCATGTTAACTGTGGAAAATATTATTTCTGGTAAAACATCCAAGGAGAACATCTGGAATATTAATACAGAAGAAAGTTATCACGAAGAGAAGTAACATAGATCTTATTATATCCAAGCCCTTGTTCTTATTAGGGTTTTTATTGGTGATGTTAATAATTGCCGCTTCTAACGGCGTAGTTGGAAATGATGAAGGAATATGGAGTTACATCGGAAGGGTTTGGAACAGAAATGATATACTTCCATACGTTGGAACAATTGAGAACAAAACGCCTGCTATATTCTATCTTCATAGGCTTTCTGATGCCTTGTTTGGTGTTAATGACTTCTTCGTAAGGGCCTTGGCAATCTTATCGATTATAATTGGCGCATTTACTATTCATAAGATAGGAAAGATGGTGTTCAATGAATTTACCGGAATCATAGGTATGTGCATCTATGGTCTCATGAATGCATGGAAAATGCTTGATGGTCCTTATGTTGGCCAAACCGAGTCATTTATGACCATGTTTACGATTAGTGCTTTTTATTTTACCATAAAATTTCGCATCAAAGTACCAAAGAACATATGGCTTATTATTGCCGGTGCAGCAATAGGAATGGCCATTTTGTTTAAGCAAATTGCATTGATATCCCTATTAGCACTCTTATGTATTCATATTTATACTTCTAAAGGCAATTCCAAGATTATTGGAGCAATGTATATCTTATCGGGCACATTAATTGTCGGAGTGGTTAGCTCTATGATACTAATTTCATCAGGGGTAACCTTTCAATCATATTTTGAAGGAGCTTGGCTGATACTATTTGAATCAGGATCCTCAAGAATTCTTAATCAGGATTATTTTGATGGATTTTCAAGCATTTGGCTCAATTCAAGGATTGTAATTGTCTATCCTATTTTGCTATTGCTGTTCCTTCAAAAAGAACTTTTAAAACACAAGTATTTCCGTTGGATTTTGGTCTGGTTCTTTTTTGATCTAGTGGCCGCCAATTTATCAGGGTATTTCTATGGGCATCAGTTAAAACAAATGCTTCCAGCACTTTCCTTGATTCTTGCTGCCTTGCTAGTAAATGAGATGAAGAATATAATAGGTATTGATTTTGATAAAATAAAAGACAGGTATTTTCGCTTTGGGCTTCTTTTTGTCTTTATTGTCTTTGTGCCATACAGGACACTTTATATTAATTCCAAGCGCTTGATAATTAAGAATGATATCGACCATAACCAAAAGGTTGCGGCATGGCTTTATGAGAATACAGATGAAGATGATTTTATCTATGCTCTAGGAGGTGATTGCAACCCTATTCTTTCATTATCTGAAAGAGTGTCATCAAGTGTGTATTTTTATTCTATTTTCATTTCTGGAGAAGAGGAACAGGATGAAATTCTAAATGACTTGGCCGTTAATCCTCCTACTTACATTATAAAGGATGTATCAACGACAGAACTTGGACTTGTTTACGGGGATGAATTCGTAGTATATCTTACTCAGAACTTCAAGTTATTCTGCACGGAATCGAATAT
>JABDMQ010000300.1 GCA_013001365.1 Flavobacteriaceae bacterium | reverse complement strand
AATTTAGGGTTCCTTTCATAGGCCAATCCTAGATTAAGGTTTCCGTTAAAGCCAATATTCACGTTTTTATGAAGGATAATGTTTATGATTCCACTCATTCCTTCAGGGTTGTACTTGGCTGAAGGATTCGTTATCAATTCCACCTGTTTAATTGAAGTGGAAGGAATTTGCTTTAAAAGTTGGGCAGCAGGAATGTTAGATAGTTTTCCATCTACCATGACCCTTACATTCTGATTTCCCCTAAGGCTAATGTTGCCAGTTTGTTGGTCGACACTGACCGAAGGCAGGTTATTCATGATATCAGAAGCTGTTGGGCCAGATGTTGTAAGGTCCTTGCCAATGTTTATGATTTTCCTGTCAACTTTCTGTTGAATGGTGGAAACTTCTGCCACAACCGTGACTTCGTCGAGGCCCTCGGCCTCTTCAAGTAGGGAAATATCTCCTAAGTTAACCTTGTAATTTCCTTTGCCAATAGTAATTTCCTTCGATTCTGTCTTAAAGCCTATATATTGAATATTTACCATGACCTTGCCTTCAGGAATCTTGTCAATGGTAAAAGTGCCATTATCCGATGTGATACCACCAGTAATGGTCTCTCCGGCAGAATTCTTTATTATTACGTTAACGTATGGTAATGGTTCATTGAGTTTTGCATCTAATACCCTCCCTGAGATAGAACCCGTTTTTAAATCGGGACGTTCGGAAGGTTGTGCGCTTGCTAGGATCGTGAAGAACAAGGCGCAGATAGTGAATAACTGTTTCATTTGATTGATTGATTTTGATTGAGTTAGGTTGATATCAGATAGACGACTATTTTTGCAACGTGTTACTTCATTTAACATTAGTTAACAACATTTTAACAGATGAGTAAAAAGACATTGGTAATGGGCGCTTCAATGAAATTGAATCGTTACTCCAATTTGGTAATAAGAAGATTGAGAGCATTGGATCATGAAGTCTTGGCCTTTGGAATTAAAGAAGGCGAGATTGAAGATGTGCCTGTAATTAATGAACTCAAGTTATATGAAGACATTAATACCATTACTCTGTATCTTAATCCCGAAAGACAAAAAGAGTACTACGATTATATGATTTCCTTAAAACCAAAAAGAATCATTTTTAATCCTGGGACAGAGAATCCAGAGTTCTACGAGCTACTTAGAGAATCTGACATAGAAATTGACATAGCATGTAATTTGGTGCTACTTTCTACGAATCAGTATTAGGCCCAGGAATGTTAGAAGGCCGTTAATTGGTAACAATTCGTATCCTACTACATAGCCACCTAGCATCTCTGCTGGAATATTGCCAATTACAGCAGTGATAACTACAGAAAGTACAGCAATGATCCAAACGAACTTGTCCCGAACTTTGAAACCCGTAAAAATACCGAATGCAAACAGCCCAAGTAATGGGCCATAGGTATAACCTGCAACAGTAAGAAGACTATCTATGACATTCCGGTCCAGTACGTGCTTGAAAATTATGATAACGATCACTAAAACGATACTCATGCCGATATGAGCTCTCTTCCTGATTTTCTTTTGATCTTCTTGAGGCCTATTTTCTATCCCCAGGAAATCTATGCAAAAGGAGGTAGTCAAGGACGTTAGAGCACTATCCGCACTACTATATGCTGCAGCGATCAATCCGAGTAAGAAGGTCAGGGCTAGAGTAATGTTCAACCCACTGTTCAATGCAATTTCTGGGAATAATAGATCCGTCTTTGGTGAGCCATCCATTAATGGAATCGCGATATTGTTTTTCTTGGCATATATGAAAAGCAAGGCACCCAACAACATAAAGAGCAAAGTGACAATGACCAATACAATGCTGAACGAAACCATGTTCTTCTGGGCTTCTTTCAAGTTCTTGCATGTCAGGTTTTTCTGCATCATGTCTTGATCGAGTCCTGTCATGCAAATGGTAATGAACATGCCTCCAAAGAAAGATTTCAAGAAATGGCTACGTTCTAAAAAGCTGTCCGTAACAAACACTTTACTGTATCCCTTGAGTTCTTCAGATGCTAAGAATTCTGAGAAACTCCAACCTAATTCTTGGTTAATGAAGAAAATGGAAAGCACGACCGCCGTAATCATGAACATTGTCTGCAAGGTGTCTGTCCAAACTATGGTATTGATACCACCACGATTTGTATAGATCCAGATAAGAAGTATCGAAATAATGACAGTGACTTCAAAAGGGACATTCCAAGCATCAAAAACGAATTGTTGTAGCACAATCGCTACTAAGAATAATCTGAAGGATGCTCCCAATACCCTGGATATAAAAAAGAAGAAAGCACCAGTCTTATGGCTAACGACTCCAAATCGCTCATTAAGGTATTCATAAATGGATGTGACATTCAATCTATAATAGATGGGCATCAAAAGGTAAGCGACTACAAAATAACCAACAAAATATCCTAGTACAACTTGAAAGTAACTGAATTGTGATCCATCGACCCAACCAGGCACAGAGATAAAGGTCACTCCGGACAAAGAGGCTCCGACCATGCCAAAAGCAACAACGTACCAAGGTGATTGCTTTCCGGCATTGAAAAAAATATCATTACTATCACTTTTTCCAGTGAAATAGGATAT
>JABDMQ010000297.1 GCA_013001365.1 Flavobacteriaceae bacterium | reverse complement strand
AATCAAAAGAGAGCTATTTCTCCTTGTCATAGACGTGAAACAGAATGACCTCATGGTTGTTGTACTTCAAGTGTCTTAAGGCATCAAATAGCTTGACCTTGTCGACCTTGGTCTGTAGCATGTCCGTGAACAGGAATATCATGGACCGTCTGTGGATCTTTTCGGCGATCTGGTGCAAGTACTTGTAGGTCTCTGTGGTCTTGTTCAACGGTCTTTGGATGACTGTTTCGCTCAATTGATCCAACAGCATGTTATGATGACGATTACTGCCTTTTTCTGGAGCATAGTAATCGTACTGATCCGAATATATGCTCAACCCAACAGCGTCTCGTTGTTTTTTTAGGATATTCATCAAAGAAGCTGCTGCAAGGACCGAGAACGAGATCTTGTTCAAGTTATCGATCGAGAATTCCTTCTTCTCTGGGTAGTGCATGGAACTGGAACTGTCTACAATGATATGGCAACGTAAATTGGTTTCTTCATCATAGCGCTTGGTATACAATTTATCGGTCTTGGCAAAGAGTTTCCAATCTATATGTCGTGTGCTCTCGCCCTGGTTATAGATCTTATGCTCTGCGAACTCGGCCGAAAACCCATGAAACGGACTCTTATGCATTCCTGCAATAAAGCCTTCGACCACTTGTTGTGCCAAGAGTTCGAGGTTCTTGAAGCCTGAGGTTTTATTGAGTTCGTTCTGTAGATTCATAACGTGTCTAAACTAAAAAAGGTCTGGCATAACACCAAACCTTTTAACTATTGTATTAACGTATTCCTAAGCTTCTGCCGTACCGTTCAATAATGATTCGATAGCTTCTGCATAAACGTCTTTAGGTGCGACGCCAACTTGACGACCTACTACTTCTCCGTTCTGGAACACCAATACCGTTGGTATGTTTCGCACTCCGTATTTAGCGGCAAATTCTTGGTTTGCATCGACATCTACCTTGCCAACAACGGCTTTGCCTTCAAATTCTTGGCTTAATTGGTCTATGATCGGTCCTACCATACGGCAAGGTCCGCACCACGCTGCCCAAAAGTCGACCATTACGGGTTTATCGCTATTTAATACTGTTTCTTCAAAAGTTGCATCTGTTATCTCTAATGCCATGTTACTTAATTTTGATGCCCTGAATGCTCAGAGCTAATTTATATGTAAAATTAGTCAAAAAATCTGCCAAAGCTTACAACCTAACAATTTGTTTTGTTTATGAAGCAATTGTCAGTTCTTATCAATTCAACTTATAATTAACGTTTTCGTTCGCCAATTCCTCGAGGAGTTCTTGCGAAATCCTAACTTTCTTCTTCCTGCTTGGCATGTGTAGTTTGAGTTTATCTTCCATATCAAAGACTACAAAGTTCAAGGGCTGATTACCCTTGTGCAAATTGAACAACTCATCCAGTTTTTTTATCCTAGCTTCTTTAAGGTCGTTAATATCCAATTGAACTGAAAGTTTTCTTGCATGTGAGTCCATGACGTCATGAAGCAGTTTGAAATCATTGAACTGTATTCGAGGCTCTCCTTTCTTGCCTGTATCCCGATTGGTCCACCCTTCTCTCACATAGACCCTAACATGCACAAAAGAATTCTTGACAAAGAAATGCCTGAATTTGAGATACTCCTCTCCAAAGATCCTGAATTCCTTGGAATCTGAGTAATCTTCTACAGTGAACAGTGCCCAGCCTTTACCATTCTTGGAGATGCGATGTTGTACGTCGGATACAACGCCGCCAAAGGTCATTTCCTTGTTTATGCAATTCTCCAAATTCTCGAAATGTGCCAATGTCGCATTACAGAACGTATCCATTTCTATCCTGAAATCGTCCAGAGGATGACCAGAAATATAGATGCCTACTACCTCTTTCTCCCTGGCAAGCTTCTCCATGGTTCCCCATTCTTCGCAAGGCGGAACTTCTGGTTCGGCAATCTGGACCTCACTGGCATCGCCAAATAAACTAACCTGGGCAGAATTCTCGTTCTCTTGGAATTTGTTGGCATAACGAATCACCTTCTCCAAAAAAGTAATCCCATCGCCATCATCCTGAAAATACTGTGCTCTGTGCGTATCTGCAAAACAATCGAAACCTCCTGCATTGGCAAGATTCTCAAAGGCTTTTTTATTGGCAGCACGTAAGTCGATTCGTTTTGCCATATCGAAAATAGATTTATAGGCACCTTTTTCTTTCCTTGTTGCTACTATGGTCTTAACAGCTCCTGCTCCAACCCCTTTTACGGCGCCCATACCAAATCGTATGGCATTGTCCTTGTTTACCGAGAATTTGTAGTACGACTCATTGACATCTGGTCCGAGGACATTCAATTTCATACGCTTGCATTCTTCCATAAAGAAGGTCACCTGCTTGATATCGTTCATGTTATTGGAAAGGACCGCTGCCATATACTCGGCCGGATAATGCGCCTTTAAATAGGCCGTTTGATAGGCTATCCATGCATAACATGTTGAGTGGGATTTGTTGAAGGCGTAGCTTGCAAATGCCTCCCAGTCCTTCCATATTTTTTCAAGGGTGTCCTTATCATGACCTTTAGCAGCAGCTTGCTCGATGAATTTTGGTTTCATCTTGTCCAGTACGGCGCGTTGTTTCTTGCCCATCGCCTTACGCAAAACGTC
>JABDMQ010000292.1 GCA_013001365.1 Flavobacteriaceae bacterium | reverse complement strand
AATTTATAAAACGAAGTTTCACTAAAATGAAAGCGAGGACAAATGTCCTCGCTTTCTCCCAATAATTAACTAAACTAACTAAAACTGATAAATGTTTAACTAATTACCCTTTAAATAATTAATAGCTAGATTAAAATTAAAGGTTAAGGCCTTACAAGTCAATAGGGAAAAACCCCCTATTTAATGATATCTAAATTCAAAATATAACTTACTGATATATAAGTAGATATACATCAAAAATGCCCATATGCATTGAAACATACTGCTTTCTACATGATAAAGTGAAAAATTACGTGCGAATTGGATTACGGATAAACACTAGTTTACCATAATACTATTGAATAAAATAGCTAATTAGTGACTAAGTATTTGGAGTTTACCTGGAAGAAACCTTAGCTGCCGTTTGTTCTAGTTGGTCGTACCAATCCTGACCAAACTTTCTTATTAGTGCTTCTTTTACGAATTTGTAAACAGGGACTTGCAATTCTTTTCCTAAAGAACATGCATCATCACAGATTTCCCATTTGTGGTAGTTAACGGCGGAGAATTGGGAATAGTCTTTAACTCGCACAGGGTAGAGATGACATGAGATAGGTTTCTTGAATGAAATCTTGCCTTTATTATAGGCCTCTTCAATGCCGCATTGCGCAATTCCTTTGTCGTCAAAAGTTACATAGACACACTCTTTATCATTGACCAATGGCGTTTCAAGTTCACCGAGTTTGGTAACAATGCTTGTTCCTTGCTCTATAATGGCCTGGACACCTTCCTTTCGAAGAAACGGTTTCACCTTTGAGTATATCTCTTTCAGGATTTGGACTTCGTCTTTTGCGAGAGGTGCTCCTGCATCTCCTTTAATGCAACAAGCGCCTTTACAGGCAGATAAATTACAGACGAAATCTCGTTGTATTATATCTTCAGAAACAATGGTTTTACCTAATTGAAACATAATTACTATTTCTAATGCTAGTTTGCTTATAAAAAACGCTCTTTTGCGCTTATATTTCAATATAAAAATTAACCATAACTAATGGCTATGCTTAATTTTTCTAATTCATCTAAACACAAAATATTCACTTTTTATTGGCTGCAATCCAGCATCAGAATTAGTAAGCAAAAATAGTTAAACTTTACTATTAATTAATATTGGAAATCTCCCAATATTACCGACATTTGCCGCAAAAATTGAAAGCGTTCAATTTTTTGGATTCCCGCTTATGCGAGAATGACAGTTTAAAGTGAAACATGATGCATGGCATCATGAATTGTTTTTAAATATTAAACCCCAAGAATTATGCAACTAAGTTTCAAAGAAATATTCACTGCTTTTATGGTATTATTTGCAGTAATTGATATTGTTGGTAACATACCAATTGTAATTGATTTACGTAAAAAGGTAGGGCACATTCAAAGTGAGAAAGCCTCATTGATCGCGGGAGTCATCATGATCCTCTTCCTTTTCTTAGGCAAAAGCTTATTGTCCTTGATCGGTATTGGCGTTAATTCGTTTGCTGTCGCAGGTGCCTTTATCCTATTCTTCATTGCTTTGGAAATGATTCTTGGTATTACACTTTATAAAGAAGACGACACAAATGCCATGACAGCTTCTATTTTTCCATTGGCCTTTCCTCTAATTGCAGGGCCTGGAAGCTTGACGACGCTTCTTTCACTTCGTGCGGAATATGCCGTTGAGAATATTATCATTGCTGTAATCCTGAATGTAATTTTCATTTATATCGTCTTGAAAACCTCAACAAGAATTGAAAGAATCCTAGGCCCAAATGGAATTAGTATCATACGAAAGGTTTTTGGTGTAATTTTGTTAGCGATTGCTGTTAAATTATTTGCACACAACATCAAAGCATTGTTTATTTGAGCATGAGGATCTTTTCAATCATATTTACCATACTGGCAATAGCTTCCATTATCTTTAGTTCTTCTAATGTAGACCTAGATAATCCATTTCAAGGAGATAGCATCGTTGCACTGATCATGATCATGGCTGCATTATGTGCATTAGCACTTATCTATATCTGGATTACTTCAAAGAAAATACAGGAAAGAATAAATAAGAAAGAATAATGTTTGATGTGTTGATCATAGGTGGTGGTGCGGCAGGAATGTCCTGCGCCCTAGTGCTTGGCTCCGCCAAGGATAAGCCCTACGCCATCAATAAGGAAATAGGCATAATAACCCATCAGAAATCTTCGCACCTTCAAAATGCATTATTTAATAATGTCCTAGGTCTTGAACCAGGAACTACAGGTGCTTCGATTCTAGAAAAAGGCAAAGAGCAACTTAAGGATCTATATCCACACGTTAACCAGATCGATAAAGAAAAAGTGATTTCGATCTCTAGGACTTCACGTGGTTTTGCAATTGAAACCAACAAGAGCCTTTATGAAAGCAAGTTAGTGGTTATAGCTGTTGTATATACCAATTTAATGACCATTAAAGGGCTTGAAGATTTTGTTGAACCGCATCCTAAGGC
>JABDMQ010000288.1 GCA_013001365.1 Flavobacteriaceae bacterium | reverse complement strand
AACATGGGGTCGTAATAGATAGGTATATCCATTCCTTCCTCGAATCCGTTATCGACTCTAATGCCTTCACCAACCGGAAGTCTGTAAACATCCAAATGTCCAACGCTAGGCAGGAAATCATTCAAAGGGTCTTCGGCATAAACACGTAACTCAAGGGCATGACCATTAATGGAAAGGTCCTCTTGATTCAATGGCAATTCTTCACCACGTGCCACTCGAATCTGCAATTCTACCAGATCAGTTCCAGTGATCCATTCACTAACAGGATGTTCTACTTGCAAGCGGGTATTCATTTCAAGGAAATAGAAGTCCAACTTATCGTTCATAAGAAATTCAACAGTTCCAGCTCCAACATAATCACAGGCCTTGGCGACTTTTATTGCAGCTTCACCCATTTCTTTTCTCAATTCTGGAGTGAGGACACTAGAAGGGGCTTCCTCGATCACTTTCTGGTGTCGACGTTGGATACTGCACTCACGCTCGAATAAATGAATGACATTTCCATGCGTATCCGCCATGACCTGAATTTCGATATGTCGAGGTGAGGTCACGTATTTCTCAATAAAAACGGATCCATCACCAAATGCAGATGTCGCCTCACTAATTGCCCGCTTCATTTGAGACTCAAGGTCCTTTTCTTTTTCTACGATTCGCATACCTTTACCACCACCACCAGCCGAGGCTTTTATCAAGACGGGATAGCCAATATCGTTGGCAATTTGCCTTGCTTTCTTAACATCGGTAATGGATTCGTCAATTCCCGGAACCATTGGGATATCATATTTCTTGACAGCTTCCTTAGCTTCTAATTTGCTACCCATTACGCGTATGGCCTTGGATTTGGGTCCTATGAATATGATGTTATTCTTCTCGCAGGCTTCAGCAAAATCGGCATTCTCACTCAAGAATCCATATCCTGGGTGAATAGCATCGACATTTAGGTCCTTGGCGACAGAAATGATCTTATCACCACGCAAATACGATTCGCTGGAAGGTGCTTCACCGATCAATACAGCTTCATCTGCATATTTTACATGCAGTGCATTTCTATCTGCATTGGAATACACCGCTACAGTCTTGATTCCCATTTTCTTTGCGGTTTTCATGACGCGAATGGCAATCTCTCCTCTGTTGGCAACTAATAGTTTCTTCATCTTATTCGAATGTGATTAGAATCTGGTTCTTTTCTACGGCATCACCTTTCTTGGCTCCAATTGATTTAACTACTCCTATGCGAGGCGATGTTAATACGTTTTCCATTTTCATGGCTTCCAATATCAGTAGGCTGTCATCTTCATTGACTTCTTGCCCGACTTCTATATTTATATCAAGGATAAGGCCTGGCATGGGTGCCTTGATCTCGTTGATCATTTTTGAGGAACCAACCTCAAAGCCCATTTCCTTTATGAGTATATCTAAATCATTGAATATATGTATATTATATTTATTGTTGTTAACTAATACTTTATATGATTTGGAATCAAAATCCGAATCGATGATTTCTGCATTATATGATCTGAAGTCATGAAGGATATGCATTTTGGTATCATCTATACTTGATACATCCAATCGTTCGATTTCCTCTGATGAGATTTGTGTTGGTTTCGAATTATCAACACTTACTTGATAGTGCTTTTTATTCATTTAAGAGGTGATTTATTTAGTTGATACAAGATAACTATATGCTATGAGCTAATTGTCATAGATAATTAAATAGATTAAATAAATTTGTTGAAATTGATTTGTGAATTGCCTGGTCGCATAGTTGATTTCCTTATGCGAAATTAGGGTAAAATGGCAACCATGAATATGACCAACATCATGTTTTTGGATGAATTAGCTATGGTTCATTCTTTTTTCATGAACAATTGTATTGATTTCAATACCGTCTTATAATAGGCAGTGTTTGTTGCAACAAAATGTCCATTTTCGTCGCTGTTTGCAAGTAATTGTTCAAATTCTTCGAACGACACTAGTTTAAGGTCTTCAACTTCGTCTTCCTGAGGAATCAAATCTTTGATGTCTACCTTTAATTCACAAATGAATGTATTATGCAATTCATTATCAATAATGCCATTGTCATAGGATTGGAAACACTCAAAAGTGCCTATTTGATGTAAGTCTTCAGGATTTATCCCGAGCCCGATTTCCTCCCTTGTTTCCCTTATGGCTGCTTCTCTATTTGTTTCACCTGCATCAATATGACCAGCAACAGAGACATCCCATAATAAAGGGCATATGGCCTTGCTGGCAGCTCTCTGTTGTAATAGTATCTGCTCTTCAAGAGTGAAAAACCAAATATGGGCTGTATTATGAAAATGGCCTTTGCTATGTATCACGGATTTAGGAGCGGACTTGCCAGTAGGGATTCCTTCTTTGGTCACAATGTCGATATATTCTTCCATCTTAAGCAGTTTCTAGGACAGAACCCATGCAATTGACCAATGCATTGAAGTCCTCTTTTGTGTTGAAGTAATGACACGAGACCCTAATATACTGTCCTCTAAAGGAAACATATACTTTTTGTTCTTCAAGCGCAACCTTAAGTTGCTTCAAATCCAGTCCTTCCGGAATTCTAACCCCAAAAAGATGATGTGATCGTTGATCAGATTCTTCGATCTCACAGCCCATTTTCTTGAGTTCTTCAACTGCATCCAATGCTATGGCCTTGCAATACTCCTGGATATCCTCTGGTTTCCATTTCAAGACTTGTTTCAATGCAGCAATCTGCATTTTCGTATAAATGAAATTGCCATTTTCCCCAACCATATATCGATTTGCCAAAGATTTGTATTTGGATTGATACTCAGTTAGTCCAGCAAAATTTTCACTATTTAACCGATTGGACCAGTTCTCTTCAATTGGTCTACCTCCATCGAAATGAGGTCCATAATAGGCGTAGGCACAGCCATAAGGCCCAAATAGCCATTTATATCCAGCACATACAACAGCATCAGGTTGCAACTCATTGACTGAAAATGGCATAGCGCCTATGGATTGACTTCCATCAACAATCAATAAGGCATTATGTTGTCTTGATTTTTTCCGAATGGCCATCAAATGAAATAACGCTCCGTTGGACCAATGGATATTGCCCATGGCAACTACAGCAGTCTTGTCGGTAATGCCATCAAGGATCTCTTTGTTCCATTGCTTGATAGGGTTATTATTGGATTCAGGTGCTTTAACAGTCACTATGTTAGCATCATACTTATCTGCCAATTTCTGCCAGATATAGATATTACTTGGAAACTGTTCTTCGATAACTAGAATCTCATCACCATTCTTTAAAGTGATATTGTTAGCAATATTGGCGAGACCATAGGACACTGAAGGCGAAGTAGCAACTCGTTCGAACTCATCACAATCTATGACCTCAGCGAACAACTTACGAAGCTCGGTAACAGGTTCAAAGTAATCAGTTCCTTTTATGGTATGTGGTTGACTTTTTTGTTTCAGTCCCTCCATTCCTGCTTCAGTCACCGATTTAAACGATGGTGATTGCGCTGCGATATTCAAATACGTGATATCATCAGGAAGGTCGAATAAGTGTTTTTGATGCTTTAAAGTCATGCGCCAGAATTTTTATCATTCAAAATAGCTGAAGGTCTCACCAGCCTTGATTTTCAGCAAGGTCTCATAAATAAGCTTGATAACGTTTTCGACATCATCTTTATGGACCGTTTCAACCGTGGTATGCATATAACGCAAAGGCAGTGATATCAGTGCTGATGCCACACCGGCATTACTGTATGCAAAGGCGTCAGTATCTGTTCCAGTACTTCTGGACAATGCACTCCTCTGGAAAGGTATCTTTTTTTCTTCAGCTGTATCGGTAATAAGGTCTCGTAATTTTTGTTGAACAGCAGGGGCATAGGCAATGACAGGACCTTTGCCAATTTCACAATCACCTTGTTTCTTCTTGTCTATCATTGGTGTGGTCGTATCATGAGTTACGTCAGTAACGATAGCACAATCCGGCTGAATGCGTTCCGCGATCATCTGCGCACCTCGGAGTCCGATTTCTTCCTGCACTGAATTAACGATATACAGTCCAAATGGTAGTTTCTTCTTGTTCAGTTTCAATAAACGAGCAACCTCAGCGACCATGAATCCACCAGCACGATTGTCCAAAGCGCGACAAACGAAATTAGTCTTGTTAAGGATATGGAATTCATCCGGATAGGTAATGACGCATCCAATATGGATACCCAGTTTCTCGACCTCTTCTTTTTTCTTGACACCGACATCAATAAAAATATTCTCTGGCTTTGGTGGTTCTTCTTTGGCACGACTTCTAGTATGAATAGCTGGCCAACCAAAAACACCTTTAACGATACCATTTTTGGTATGGATGTCCACTACTTTGCTAGGAGCGATCTGATGGTCGCTTCCTCCATTGCGAACGACATAGATCAAGCCGTCTTTGGTGATGTAATTGACATACCAAGATATCTCATCAGCATGTCCTTCAATCACTACTTTGTATTTCGCTTTAGGATTGATCACTGCTACGGCGGTTCCATAGGTGTCCGTAATGAATTCATCTACATA
>JABDMQ010000286.1 GCA_013001365.1 Flavobacteriaceae bacterium | reverse complement strand
CCCTTTGCAGATCATTCCTTTTCAAAGTTATGGAACGGCTTCCCATTTTCATATAAGAGGGCGAGCATTGGAGGACGAAAATATCGATCTGTCACAAAAGAGTTATTTCAATTTGTTGATCAATTCCTGGAAACGTTTCGAGTCCGACGAGATAAAGCATGTACTTCTAGATATTAAGCTTCCTAATAATAGGATATTGAATGTCAAGACCGATTCTCATGGATATTATCATGTTGAGGAGACCATAAATGGTCTAGACCAGTTTATCGATGACCATGGTTGGCTAAATTATGAGGTATCTTATGCTGATGCAAATATCAAACGAACCATACAGCAGAAGAATAAGTTCCGGGGCGAATTATTGATTCCATCTGGTCACTCTAATTTTGGGGTAATTAGTGATATAGATGACACTATATTGCATACAGGTGTAGTTTCCAATCTAAAATGGCAAGTGATCTTCAATACACTTTTCAAGAATGCAGCAATGAGGAGTCCACTAAATGGCGCTTCAGAGTTCTATCAGAAATTGCATAAAGGCAAGAGTGGTCTGGAAGCAAATCCAATTTTTTATGTAAGTCACAGTCCTTGGAACTTGTATCGCTATCTAGAGTATTTTTTGTCCGAGAATGACTTTCCTAAAGGCCCCATATTATTAAGAAGCTTTAAGACGATATTACGACGAAAGTCTAAAGGCGAAAAACCTCAAAAACATAAAGAAATCCTTAAACTATTGGAAACGTATCCTGAACTGCAGTTCATACTCATCGGTGATAGTGGCGAACGTGACCCTGATATTTATTTAGAAATATCGCAGCAGTTTCCAAGCAGGATCAAGGCTATTTACTTAAGGCAGGTAAAGAACAAGAAGAAAATCAATAGGGTAAAGAACATGTTGTCCGGCTTCAAAAGTACACCAGCGCTATTGGTCAGAGATAGTCAGGAAGCTATTATCCATGCTAAAAGCTTAGGGTTCATTTAATAAATCACTTTTAGTTGCTAGGACGCGTATAAGTATAATAATCCGTCCTGAAAACACTTACATTATTATTGTTTTCATCGGTTTCATTGGTATTGCTGCTTATAACGAAATTCAAGGTAGTGTCATTAAGCAAGATTATCGATGCTTGCCTCAATACGTCATCAACCGTTATGCCGAGAAAGTCATTATTTCTTGACCAGGTACCAGATTCATTTATAATGTCAGTTCTTGGGTAGTAATATATTGAACCGTCTTCGTCAATAATCGTTATGTCCAAATTATAAATACCGCTTACATGGTAGCTATTATCATCGGAAAAGTCAGCAACTACATCAATGTCCCATGCACTTGCATTAAAGTTAATCGTAGTCACATTCAAATCATCAATAATCCGCTGAGAACCTTCAAAATGATAATCAGTTAAATTCCAAATGCCGGAAATATCAATAACCGCAGGAGCAGGACTGGCACTGTCATCTTTTGAGCAACCAATAGATAGAATAGCCAAGAAGAACAGGAGTATTTTCAGTTTCTTTTTCATGCAAATGGACCTAAAACCGTTAGAAAGGTAACGGAAATAGAACAGTAACAAAAGTTAAACCCTGATTATTCCTTAGCAGCGAAATCTGGAAAAGAGAAAAGTAAAAGAAGAAAACTTAAAAAACTCTAGAAAAGTCCATGTATTTCGGCATCGATCTTGTTAATGATGCTTCCAAGGTCTTCAGGTTGGTCCACGAAGTCAAGGTTGTCTACATCTACAATAAGGAGTTTGCCTTTGTCGTAGCCATGAATCCAAGCTTCATAGCGCTCATTCAATCGGCTCAGATAATCAATACTGATCGTGTTTTCGTAGTCACGACCACGTTTATGGATCTGATTCACCAAATTAGGGATAGAGCTTCTGAGATAGATCAATAGATCAGGCCCTTTAACTAAAGATTCCATTAAATTGAAAAGGGTTTTGTAATTCTCAAAATCTCTATTGGTCATCAAACCCATGGCATGAAGATTCGGTGCGAATATATGTGCATCTTCATAAATTGTGCGATCCTGTATGATCTCTTTACCACTTTCTCGAATCTGTAAAACCTGACGGAACCTACTGTTCAAGAAATAAACTTGAAGGTTGAAAGACCAGCGCTCCATCTGATTATAAAAATCATCTAGGTAAGGATTATCGACAACATCTTCTAATTGAGCCTCCCATTTGTAATGTTTCGCCAATGATTTTGTAAGAGTCGTCTTCCCTGCACCGATGTTCCCGGCAATAGCAACATGCATATTCTAAATGATTTTTATTTGGTATTTATGAAGAAATTCTC
>JABDMQ010000258.1 GCA_013001365.1 Flavobacteriaceae bacterium | reverse complement strand
CAAGCAAGATCTTATTTGATGAGTGGAAACTAGGCGAAACTGAAGAGGAGATTACTGTAATGAGGGTAACAGTTAAAGGCAAGAACGCTGACGGACGGATTGAAGAGGTGGTCTATAATCTTCATGATGAGTACTCCCCAGAAACGAAAACGTCTTCGATGTCGCGCACCACAGGGTATACGGCAACAGCTGCTGCCAATTTATTTCTTGATGGGCTATTTACAGAAAAAGGAGTTTTTCCTCCCGAATTGGTCGGGAAACATGAGGAGTGTTTTAATTATGTTATTAAGTACTTAAATGAAAGAGGTGTTGTTTATACTAAACAATCAAGAATCATCTCTTAAATGAATATCAAGAAAGCTTTGTTTAAGCACTGTCTTGAATTTGTCCAGAATAGACATAATACTATAGTCGAAAGCATTAATCAGATTCAACTTTCATTGCTTTCAGAAACCAAAAGTAGTGCTGGAGATAAGCATGAAACCGGTCGAGCCATGCTCCAACTTGAACGTGAAAAAGCAGGTGCTCAACTAGCTGAAATTCAAAAAATAAAAGAAACCCTATTAAAAATTGACATTACCAGCGCACAGCAAATCATTGGTCTTGGGAGTGTGATTTATACTCAAGACACAAACTATTTTATTGCCATAAGTGCAGGAGAATTAAAAGTTAACAATGAAGAGTTCTTTGCAATATCAGCAGGCACACCAATTGGAAAATTATTAATAGGCAAATCCAAAGGTGATTTGGTCTCGTTTAGAGATCGGAAAATATGCATTATTAATGTTTATTGACCGCTAAACAAACAGTATTACCCTTCTTGACTTTAGTGGGATGCTCAAAAAATATAGAATCCTCTTTCATGATGGCCTCAATCAAATAATGATTTCCTTTGAAATAAGATTTTTCTACAACAACCTTTAATTGAGAGGAGGGCACTATTTTTAATTGATGGGCATATACGATCTTGTTCTGGATTCTATTGAATTCCCCGAAAAAAGAGGCTATTAGAGAATCTTTCGGATCATTATATAACTGGGAAGGCCTATCGTTCGCCATGATCCTTGAGTCGCTCAATACGATCATGTTGTCCGCAAATCCTAAAACATCATCTTTATCATGGGTAGCTACAATACAGGCAATATTATGCTCTTTTAGGTACCTGAAAAGGTTTCGTCTCAAAGATTGCTTCTTGAAGTTATCAATATGACTAAAAGGTTCATCAAGCAATAGAATTTCAGGTTGTATGGCAATTGAGCGAGCCAAGGCAACACGCTGCTTCTGTCCACCACTCAATAATTTTACCTTAGTCTTGGAAAATGCGGACAATTCAACAACCTCAAGAAGTTCGGCTGTTCTATCCTTTTTCTCTTCAGGAAAGAAATTAGATAGGAATTTGCCAACGTTTTCTTCAACAGATGTAAAAGGCATCAGATCGAACTCTTGAGATACTTGTTTCATGAAATCGTATCCTACAACAAGATTGAATTTAGGACCAAGGATTTCTTGATCTTTCCAAAAGATGTGGCCTTCATCAAAGTCAAATTCACCAAATATGATCTTAAGTAAAGTACTTTTCCCTGAACCGCTCTCACCAATGACAGCTAGATTTTCCCCAGGCATTACTTGAAAATCCAAATCTTTTAGAACCGGCTTTTCGCTATATCCAAATGAAACGTTTTCTACTCGAAGCATTATTTCATTAACTATCAAGAATCACTGTTAACCCTTGATCTTTTCCTTGGTTTTACTTGGCAATACATCAAATCCCATATTGTACAATGTAAAACCGAAGATATCCGCATATTGCTCAATTGTTTTTGTTACTGGAGTTCCAGCACCATGCCCCGCATCGGTTTCGATCCGGATCAGTGTTGGATTATTGCCAGATTGCTTGTTTTGTAATTCAGCCGCGAACTTAAAACTATGTGCCGGAACCACTCGATCATCGTGATCGCCAGTAGTGATCAAAGTAGCAGGATAGTCATTCTCTTCATTGATATTATGCAATGGGGAATAGCCTTTAAGGTATTCGAACATTTCTTTGCTTTCTTCAGAGGTGCCATAGTCATAGGCCCAACCAGCGCCAGCGGTAAAAGTATGGTATCGCAGCATATCAAGAACGCCAACTGCGGGCAACGCCACTTTCATCAGGTCAGGACGTTGAGTCATCGTTGCACCAACTAGAAGACCTCCGTTGGACCCTCCTCGGATGGCCAAGAAATCCGGAGACGTATAATCATTGCCTATTAAATATTCCGCGGCTGCAATGAAATCATCGAATACATTTTGTTTTTTCAGCTTGGTACCTGCAATGTGCCATTTCTTTCCATACTCCCCACCACCTCTAAGATTAGGAACTGCATAAACACCACCCTGTTCCAACCACACCGCATTGGCAATACTGAATGAGGGCGTTAAGCTTATATTGAAACCGCCATAGCCATATAGAATTGTCGGATTCTTACCATTCAATTTCATGCCTTTCTTATGAGTGATTATCATTGGCACCTTAGTGCCATCTTTTGAAGTGAAGAACACCTGGTTGCTTTCATAATCGTCGCTGTTAAAGTCAGCTCCCGATTTTCGATAGACCTTAGAAATTCCTTCCTTAGGCTGATAAGAATATGTTGTTCCCGGAGTGATATAGTTTGTAAAAGAATAATAAAGAATCTCCTCATCTTTCTTGCCATTAAAACCTCCTGCACTTCCAACACTAGGTAGTTCGACATCCCGAATGAAATTTCCATTATAGTCATATTGCTTGACCTTTGAAATGGCATCGATCATATATTCGGTAAATATGAAGCCAGAGCCCTTAGATGGAATTAAAACGTGTTCGGTTTCAGGAATGAAATCCATCCAATTCTCAGGAGTTGGATTTGCCGCATCAACCGATACGATCTTCTTGTTTGGAGCGTTTAAATTGGTCACGAAATACAGCTTGGTTCCATCATTGTCCAGAGCATAGGTATCAGAATCTGTATGATCAAGAATGGTCACAAGTTCATTGCTGTCATCGCTTAAGTCTTTCATAAAGAGTTTATTCCCTGAAGTTGATACACTAGCTCTTATGAACAAGTACTTATTGTCTTCGGTAAGGTAACCACTTACATAACGATGCTTTTCTTCAGGGACGCCTCCAAAAATTAGTTGATCTTGCTTCTGGTCTGTACCAAGCTTGTGGTAATATAACTTATGTTGGTCTGTTTTCGCAGATAATTCGCTCCCTTTTGGTTTGTCGTAACTTGAATAGAAGAACCCTTCATTATCCTTCCAAGCAATACCACTGAATTTTATGTCTACTAGAGTATCTTCAATACGCTCGATTCTTTCAGCGTCTATAACGATTATCTTTCTCCAGTCGCTGCCGCCTTCAGAAATCGAATAAGCGGCAAGTTTTCCGTTCTTGGAAAAACTCAGCCCAGACATTGAGGTAGTGCCATCTTCACTGAACGTATTCGGGTCAAGAAAAACCTCAGCATCTTCGGCACCTTTTTGACGGTAAACAACATATTGATTTTGAAGACCGTCATTTTTGTAGAAATATGTATAATCACCTTCCTTGAATGGTGCTCCTACCTTCTCATAGTTCCACATTTTTTCAAGCCTTTCTTTTAATTCTTGTCTAAAAGGAATGGTGTCCAAATACCCAAAGGTCACTTCGTTCTGGTCTTTGACCCACTGCTCTGTCTCTTCGCTCCGATCGTCCTCAAGCCATCGATATGGATCCTTTACTTCTGTATTAAAATATGTGTCTACAGAATCTGTCTTTTTTGTTTCTGGATAATTCACAGCAATGTTTCTTTCTTTGATTTGAATTATGTCATTCTTGCATGAAACCATAATCAAGGTTATGGTCAATAATGTTATTAAATGTTTCATTATAAGTTTTTTCTGCCGTTCAAAAGTAATCTAAAAAATAACCCTGACTAAAATCAATCAGGGTACTTTATCAATTTTTTATTAATAACACTTACTGTTTGATGAATTTCTGGTACTGGATCTTTCCTTCGGATATTAATCTAAGGATATAGTTTCCTGAACTCAGGCCTGAAACATCTATTGAATTAGAGTTCAATTTTGCATTCATGACTCGTTTACCAGAGATATTGAATACTGAATAAACAGGATTCTGAAGCTGTTCAGGATAAGACAAATTCAATATGTTATTAGTTGGGTTTGGATAGAGGATCAAGTCATCCGTCAAAGCCTCTTCAACGCTAAGTGAATATTCTCCTTCTGTAACGGTAAGCGTTGTGTTTAAAGTCGGATTTGGAATTATATCAACGGTTCCGGAAGGCCAATAAATAGTAATAGCATCAACGCTCGCTCTACCAACTTCAGTTGCACCAAATCCAAAATGGGTACTCAATGAACTCATATGACCAAATCCATGCCCTGAACGAACTTCTCGAATTTGTTTGCCAAATGAACCGGTAGCCTCAATGCGGGCACCAATTCCATTTCTGTTACTTTGAATGCCAATAGTATTGATCTTTATCCAGTCATTTGAGTTTGATGTGTTATTAGTATATAATGTGTTATAATAAACTACATCAAGATCACCGTCGTCATCGACATCGCCTATGGCTCCTTCGTCAAGGCTTAGGTCCTGACCGGTGAACGAATTATTACCATTATTCAAATAAAGTTCTTTACCAAGCTCAGAAAGGATGTCTAGATCACCATCATTATCAAAATCGCCTACATTAGCTTCCCATGCCCCAAGATCGTTAGCTGCAATACCAGTAAGCCCAATAATGTCGGTAAAATCAGCAGTACCAGTTTCCATTAGATTATTTCGATAATAACGGTTACTGTTATCTGCTTCACTTCCACTGTAATGGTTCAAAACAAAAGCATCCATATCGCCATCATTGTCCAAGTCGTCGAAAACAGTAATCCAAGATTGTTCTCCATCTGCAATTCCAAGGGATCCAGCAACTTCTGTAAATGTTCCATCGCCGTTGTTTCGATACATTAAGTTCACACGCTCAATATCTCCATGCGAAGACCCTTGTCTACATTTTGTTATGTAAAGGTCGATATCGCGATCGTTATCATAATCCACCCAAACAGCAGCATAATTACCAGCAAGGTCTGCAGTAACAATCAAGCTTTGGTCCTCATCTAAAACACCGCTGCCATTGTTCTTGTAAGGATGACTTTGATCTACATCATGACATACGAAAGCATCAAGATGTCCATCGTTATTTATATCGGCAAAAGTGGACCTTTGGCTGAAAATATAATCTGTTTGCGAATTATCCGCTGAAAATGAGGCAGCATCATTATTGTAAATAAAAGAGACACTTGAGCCTCCACCGAGAAGAAGGTCGTTAAATCCATCTGCATTGATGTCTCCAGCAGCAATGCTCCAACTAGGGCTGTTCTGTTGCTGAGGTGAAGGGGTAAAAGATTGTTCTGTGAATCCTGATGCCGTTTGAAAAAGGATGTTTATTTGGCTACTGCTAACCCTTACGATATCATCAAGTTGATCATTATTCATGTCAACGATACAGCTTTGACCTCCTGAAAACGAACTCAGGCTTGTGCCTGCTGAGAATGATACTTGAGCATTGATGGAGCTAAGGGTTATTAAGGAAAAAATAAATAATGTAATTCTTGAATTCATATTTATTGATTTATAAAGGGATCGGAATATTTTTCTTCATTGACAAGATCATGGTCTGTCAGGGTTTTCATGAATGCGATCAAGGCATCTTTCTGTTCTTGCGTAAAATCAAGATGGACAGGCTCGCCAGATGGTCGCCTCATTGTTGCCGACAAATTAGGATGGTCTTTAACACCGTCACTGTAATGATCTATGACTTCTTCAAGGGTTGCAAACCTGCCATCATGCATGTACGGCCCTGTTAATTCTATATTTCGAATCGTTGGGGATTTAAAGAAACCATTAAGTGACGGAACGTTAATTGATTCCCCAACGCCATTGTCTTCAACATTGGTGTCTTCATCCAGGCCGATATTTTTCGGTTCATTACCTGAGAAAATGATATGATTTGCATTTGCCTCGTCCAGGAAAATAGGCGTGGAGTTAGGTAAATGGCAAGAAGCGCAATTGCCCATTAGCTCTGGATCGAACTGTCCAGTAAATATAAACCGTCCTAAATTTTCTTGATCAGTAAAATTTGGAAAGTCCTGCAATATGCTTCCAGTCTGGGCCAACCCTTCATCATATTTAGTGTTAAAGGAATTAATGGATCGTACGAATTGAGAAAGGGCTCTTGAAATTCTTAACGGTGATATTTCAGCATCGCCAAAAGCATTAGTGAATAAATCCTCATAATATTCCAAATCCGAAAGCTTTTCAACAAGTTCTGGTATTGGGATACCCATTTCAACAGGGTCTTGTATTGGCATGAGTACTTGGTCTTCGATCGATGCTGCTCTATGGTCCCAAAACATCCTATTGTCTTGATAAAACCGAACATTGATCAATGGCATTGAGTTTCTTCGTGTCATGCCACCTAAAAATCCTAAGCTTTTCGTATCTGGATCAGAAAAGGAATTTTCTTGTTTATGACAAGAGGCGCAAGATATCGTGTTGTTCTGAGAAAGGTTCTTATCATAGAATAATACCCTGCCCAATGTGGCGCCATTATTGGTTATTGGATTATCATTAGGAGTATTATCGAACCCCATAACAGTTTCGTTAACAAATTGAGAAAGAGGAATATTGGCGTAGTCGAACGGTGTTTCCGGTAAGTCCAGGACTTCTGCAACTGGGTCGATAGGAACGGTTGGCTCATCATCTTGACATGAAAACACGACCAATGCCAGTAATATAAAGAAATAATGCTTCATAATTTTGGATAAATGTTTCCAAATTTAACCCAATTATGAAATTTTTCTACTAATTATCGCCGAAAACAAAAAAACAGGGATAAAAAGGACTCAGAAGCACTTCGTCACACTTATTTTTTCATCAATTAAATAAAAAAATAGAAGCATCCAGGTAACTACAATATATCCTTTTCTATAAGATACTCAGCGATTTGTACGGCATTAGTTGCAGCGCCTTTTCGAAGATTATCACTTACTACCCACATATTCAATGAATTTGGTTGCGAGCCATCTCGTCGTATGCGTCCAACAAAAACGTCATCCTTACCGTGTGCATAGATTGGCATAGGATAAGTATTGACATCAGTATTGTCCTGGACCGTGACTCCATCTGTTGCATTTAGCAAAGAGCGGACTGCTGACAATTCAAAGTCCTTTTCGAATTCGATATTCACAGATTCGCTATGACCTCCTGCAGTTGGGATTCTTACTGCCGTTGCAGTAACGGCTATGGTCTTGTCGTTCAAGATCTTTTGTGTTTCCCTCACCAATTTCATCTCTTCCTTGGTATAGCCATTTTCCTCAAAAACGTCGCAATGGGGTAAGGCATTTTTATGAATTGGATAAGGATAGGCCATTTCTCCTTTTATACCGGCAATTTCATTTTCCAGTTGCTCTACGGCTTTTACACCTGTCCCAGAAACAGACTGATATGTAGAGATTACCAATCTCTTTATTTGGTATTCTTCATGTAAAGGGGCCAATGCCATTACAAGTTGTATGGTTGAGCAATTTGGATTAGCAATTATCTTATCTTTTGAAGATAGCTCAGAAGCATTGATTTCTGGAACCACGAGTTTTTTGTCCTGATCCATTCTCCAAGCAGAAGAATTATCGATAACTGTTGTACCTGCCTCAGCAAATTTCGGGGCCCATTCTAAAGAAGTGCCACCTCCAGCAGAGAATAACGCAATATCAGGTTTTAAAGAAACAGCCTCTGCAAGGCCGATTACTTTATAGATGTCATTATTAAAGGTAATTTCTTTACCAATGCTTCTTTCTGAAGCCACCGGGATGAATTCCGATATTGGTAAATTGCGCTCTTCAAGCACCTTTAACATAACTTGTCCGACCATTCCTGTTACCCCTACTACTGCTACTTTCATCTTTAAAAAATTAGGATACAAACTTATGGCATTTCTTGTATTTAATACATTAAGAATTCACAAAAATTCAATAGGTAAATTGTATTATTTCTAATAACTGATAGAGGTACTTAATAAGTATTCAATTTAGTATAAAGAAAACCCAGGCTTTAGAACCTGGGTTAAAATTAGAATATGTAATGTAGCGGTTAGCTAAACATCTTACTTTTTCAATGAATCTCTGATCTCTGTAAGTAAATCAATTTCAGATGGCCCAGCAGGAGCATCTTCAACCGGTTTCTTGGTTTTATTGTATGCCTTAACGATCATAAACATCACTAGACCTACAATCAATAAATTTATGATCGTGTTGATCCATGATCCATAAGCAATTACTGCTGCTCCAGCTTCTTTTGCGGCTGCTAAACTAGCGTACTCTGTTCCATCCATTGCATAGTGAAGGTCCTCAAAGTTCATTCCTCCAGCAAAATACCCAATAAAAGGCATGGCGATATTGCTAACGAAACCATTGATCACAGCTCCAAGAGCTCCAGCCATAATTACAGCAACAGCGAAATCAATCACATTGCCAGTCATTATAAAATCTTTAAATTCTTTTAACATGGTGTTTTAAATTTATTAGTTAATTGATTTCGAAATTAGTTAAAATTTTAACATTTAGGAGAAATGTTAAAAAAGTTTCAAACAAAGTTATCGACAAAACACACGTTTTACACGCTGAGATACAGCCGTGATCAACTCGTATGAGATTGTTCCTACACTTTCAGCAAGATTTTCTGCCGTATTTGAACTATCAAAGACGATTACCTCATCACCTTCACTGCATTCTATGTCAGTAACATTGATCATGAGCATGTCCATGCAAACATTACCTATTATTGAAGCTTTCCTTCCGTTAATGAAAACAAACCCTTTACCATTTCCGAATTGTCTACTAATGCCGTCGGCATGACCAATAGGAATGGTTGCTGTTTTTTCGAAACCAGAGGCTTGATAGGAGCGATTATAACCAACCGACTCACCCTTTTCGATCATATGTATTTGAGAAATAACAGATTTAAGCGAGGCAACAGGTTTCAGTTTCTTGTTCTCTGATTTTGAATTTCCGAAACCATAAAGGCCAATACCAGTTCGCACCATATCGAAATGCGCTTCCGGATAATTAAGTATGCCGGATGTATTTGTCATATGTCGCATACTAGAATATCCCAGCTTGTTAATTAGTTCTTCGGAACTTTTGGTGAAGTCACTTATTTGCCGAAGTGTAAAATCCTTTTCTAACAGATCTTCGCTTGCTGCTAAATGAGAGAATATGGATTTCACTTTTACGGATGATGTCGCTTTCAACTGACTTATGACATGATCAACATCATTTTCCCAGAACCCCAAGCGATTCAACCCTGTGTTGAATTTTATATGAATAGGATACTCCTTTTGCGACAAATGATCAGCTTGCCCAATGAACTCGTTGAGCACTCTTGAGCTATAAATGCTTGGCTCTAAACAATTGTCTATGATAGCCTTAAAATTCATTAGTTGTGGATGCAACACGAGAATAGGAACTTTAACACCTGACTCCCTTAATACAACTCCTTCTTTAGTGTATGCAACAGCTAGGTAATCAATGCCTAGATCTTGAAGGAATTTGGCAATTTCTATTGCATCACTTCCGTATGCAAATGCCTTGACAACTCCTAGCATTTTCACGTTAGGATTGATTTTGGACTTTAAGTAATCAAAGTTGTGCTCTAACGCCTTAAGGTCAATCTCAAGTACGGTTTCACTAGCTTTAGGCATTAGTGTTCTTTGGTTTAGAAGAGATTTCTTGGGCATCATGGACCTTCATGTTTCTAACCTTGTCCCTTAACATCGCCTTGTAGAATGCAGCTCGACTTAATGGCTCATATTCGTTGACTTCTCCCAGTAAGACTAAATCATCATTTTGCGATTTCCGGTAGCTGTATTGCGCAAGATTACCTGTTCTGGTACATACAGCGTGGACCTTGGTAACATATTCTGCAGTTGCCATTAAATTTGGCATTGGCCCAAATGGATTTCCCTTAAAATCCATGTCCAATCCTGCAACAATTACTCGCACACCTTTGTTTGCAAGGTCATTACATACACGAACGATCTCATCATCGAAAAATTGAGCTTCATCAATACCGACAACATCAACGCCTTCTGCAAGAATAGGAATATTGGCGGCTGCTGGCACAGGAGTGGAACGAATTTCGTTACTATCATGGGAAATGACCATGTTTTCATCATATCGCTTATCAAGTGCTGGTTTGAATATCTCAACTTTTTGTCGAGCAAATTTCGCGCGTTTCAAACGCCGGATCAATTCCTCGGTCTTTCCTGAAAACATAGAGCCACAGATGACTTCTATCCATCCAAATTGTTCTTTATGATTTACAGTATTTTCGAGAAACATTTCGTAATTTTAACACTAAAACGAAGCCAAGTCACGTTTTGTATAAAGGTGGTGTAAATTTATCAAAAATCAAAAGGCGATTCACCACGAAATTTTAAAGTTATGAAGAAGAAGCTAGAATCAGAATTAATGAGTATTGCTCATCGCATACTTAAATTAAAGGGCAAAGAAGATGTGGCAAGGATGCATCAAGAAGTGCGCGAACTATACGAAAGATTGAGTGTCTTGAAATTTGCTCATGAGAATTTTGAGGACGATCTTCCAACAATTGGCAACGATTCTTCTTTCTTCGATATGTTGGATGTTGCGTTCAATAATAAAGTAAGTGATAATATTGAAGTTGAGGACAAAATATATATAAACCTTGATGATGTAGAGGATGATGGCATAATGGAGCCAGTCATGGAAAAGATAAAGGATATCGTCGCGCAAATGCCACCTGAATCCCAGAATATCGATAGGATCTTTGAAGAGGCCATTCCAAAAAAGCTGTATCATAAAAACGATTTTGAAGAGATTACGGCGGATTTTAAGGATATGCCAGTATTTGACCCTGTAGAAGAAAAAGCTGCCAAAACAGATGACCAGTCACCAAAATCATTGAACGATAAGCTTAAAGGTGGAATTGTTATAGGTCTTAATGATAAAATAGCGTTCATCAAACACTTGTTCGATGGAAATTCTGAAGACTTGGAGCGGGTAATTTCACAGTTGAATACAGTTACCTCGTTTGAAAATGCAGAGCACATGATAAAGACCAAGGTCAAGCCAGATCATAATTTCTGGATTGGCAAAGAAGAATATGCCAATCGCTTCATGGAAATTATTGAGGCAAGGTTCAGTTAATGAGCAAATTATATATAGTACCTACTCCAATAGGTAACTTGAAGGACATGACCTTTAGGGCCATTGATGTGCTAAAGGAAGTAGACCTTATTTTGGCTGAAGATTCTAGAACGTCTGGAAAACTCCTGAAGCATTACGAAATAAAAACACCCATGCAATCGCATCATATGCATAATGAGCATAAGACTTTACAAGGGGTAATAAAGAAACTACAAAGTGGTATTTCAGTTGCGCTTATAAGCGATGCAGGCACTCCTGCCATATCGGACCCAGGCTTTTTATTGACACGCGCCTGCCTAGAAAACAATATTGAAGTCGAGTGCCTCCCTGGCGCTACGGCTTTTGTTCCTGCACTAGTAAATTCAGGGCTTCCGAATGACAAATTTGTATTCGAAGGATTTCTTCCAGTGAAGAAGGGTCGCCAAACAAGATTGAAACAGTTGGCGGAAGAATCGCGAACCATGATTATTTATGAATCACCTCATAAACTAGTAAAAACCCTAAACCATTTAATTGAATATTTAGGTGAAGACAGACCGGTCTCTATATCACGAGAATTAACTAAGATCTACGAGGAAACCGTTCGGGGTTCATTAAAAGATGTTACCAAGCATTACATTAACAATCCTCCAAAAGGTGAAATCGTAATTGTTGTTGGCGGTATTAAGTAATGGAAGAATTTCTAAATAAAATTCGACAATGCACCATATGTTCTGATCAACTTCCATTAGGGCCAAGGCCAATTGTTGCAGCACACCCAAAATCAAGAATTGCCATAGTAGGACAAGCGCCAGGCACTAAAGTGCATGAATCGGGAATACCTTGGGATGATCCAAGCGGAAGGCAATTAAGGGAATGGTTAAATGTTACTAATGAAGAATTCTATGATGAGACTAGCTTCGCAATTATCCCAATGGGATTTTGTTATCCCGGAAAAGGAAGAAGTGGTGACCTGCCGCCAAGGCCAGAATGTGCACCAGAGTGGCATGAATCGTTATTAAGGAAAATGCCAAATCTTAAATTGGTGATCTTAATTGGCATGTATGCTCAGAAATATTATCTAAAAGAGAATTCGAAGAAAAACTTGACCGAAACTGTATCGAATTTCAAGGAATATTTGCCAAACTACTTCGTGTTGCCTCATCCTTCTCCCAGAAACCGCTTTTGGCTAAAAAAGAACCCGTGGTTCAATCAAGAAGTGTTGCCATTCCTTCAAGATGCAGTTGCAGCCAACTTATTGGATTAAATATGTTTCCCTTTATTCCAGCCATGTTTGCCTAGGTACTGCTCACCACTTTCTATGGCGCCATTTTCGATACTTGTTCCCATACTATCGTTCCATCTATTGAGGTAGCCAAAAAGAGAGATGACACCAAGCATTTCAACTATTTCCCCTTCATCCCAATGGGCATAAAGGCGTTTTTTGATGCCTTCATCAACGGCATTGGGAACCATTGATGCAGCTAGCGAGAAATCCAATGCTGCACGTTCTGCTTCGGAAAATGCAGGATGGGTTCTATATTCCCAAATATTATCAAGTTGTTCTTGTTCTGCGCCATAGCGTTCTGCCGCGCGAATCGCATGAGCCTGGCAATATCTGCACCCAGTCGAGTTGCTACTTACCCAAGCAATCATTCTTTTTAATGCAGAGGTAACACGACCCTCATTGGCCATAACGGCTTTGTTCAAGTTAATGAACGCTTTGCTAATGGCCGGTCTACGCTGCATGGTCAATACAGAATTTGGACAAAACCCTAGGGTTTCGTTAAAGAATTCTGCTAATTCCTTCGTTTCAGGATCATGCTCGGCTGACAATGGTGTTACTAATGGCATAGGATATATCGAGATTGATTAAATTCATTCGAAGTTACGAAACTTTTTCGCTTTAATAAGCCGAATAAAATCGATGCTATTTTCGTAATTTGTCACATTAAAACCACAAAGTTCATGTCGCATAAAGTCACAACACACTGGAAGGGAAACCTGCAGTTCGAATCAGATAATCCAAATGGTAAAACAGTCTTGATAGATACTTCGCCCGAACATGGTGGGCATAATTCCGGTTTGGGACCAAAAGCCATGATGCTCTCGGCTCTTGCAGGTTGTTCTGGTCTTGATGTCGTTTCGATCTTGGATAAAATGAAGGTAAAGATCTCAGATTTTAGAATGGATACTTATGGTGAGCTTACAGACGAACATCCAAAATATTACAAGAAAGTTTCCATAGAATATCATTTTTATGGGGAAGACTTAAATAAAAGCAAAATAAAGAAAGCTGTAGACCTTTCAATTGAAAAGTATTGTGGTGTCATGGAAATGTTTCGGCGTTTTGCGGAAATCGAGACTTCGATTCATTTACATAATTAGTATCGATGCGTTGGACCCTAAAGCCTAAGCCAGATTCTGAAAAAATAAAGGCCTTACAAAAAGCTCTTAATGTCGATGAGGTTGTTGCAACTCTCTTGATCCAGCGCGGAATTGAAAACTACGAAGACGCCAAGTCTTTTTTCAGGCCAAGCTTTGAACATTTACATGATCCTTTTCTAATGAAGGACATGGACAAGGCCGTAGAAAGAATTCAAAAGGCCTTATCAGTTGGGGAGAATATCCTGGTCTATGGAGATTATGACGTTGATGGCACAACAAGTGTTGCATTAATGTCTTCTTATTTAAAGACCAAGCAACAGAATATTGCAACTTATATTCCGGATAGGTATGATGAAGGTTATGGTATCTCATACAAGGGAATTGATTTTGCCCATGACAATGATTTTTCCTTGATCATCGCTTTGGATTGTGGAGTCAAAGCCATTGACAAAGTGGTTTATGCCAAAGAAAGAGGCATTGATTTCATAATCTGCGACCATCATCGCCCAAGTGATAGCCTCCCTGATGCCGTGGCAGTATTGGATCCCAAACGAGAAGATTGCAAATATCCTTACAAGGAATTGTGTGGTTGCGGTGTTGGCTTTAAATTGATTCAAGCATTGGCTCAGAAAGAACGCAAAACGGTTGAGGACCTTATTGAATATTTGGACCTAGTTGCTACAGCCATCGGAGCTGATATAGTCCCTATAACTGGAGAAAACAGAGTGCTTGCTTATTTCGGGCTTCAAGTGATCAATACACGACCAAGGACGGGTTTTCAAGCCATTTTAAAAGAAGTCAAGAAGGATGAACTCACCATAACAGATGTGGTTTTTATAATTGCCCCAAGAATAAATGCAGCAGGACGAATGAAACATGGTAACCATGCTGTCACTTTATTAACAGAGACCGATATAAATTTTGCTGCTGAATGCGCTATGGACATCGAACAATTCAATAAAGACAGGAAGGAAGCAGATAGAAGAATAACGCAGGAAGCACTTCAACAAATTGAAGACAACAAAGAACAAGATCGCTTTACAACTGTAGTCTATGACGAAAATTGGCATAAGGGAGTCATTGGCATTGTTGCTTCTCGCTTGACCGAAACTTATTACAGACCGACTTTGGTCTTCACTAATAGCGGGAATATGCTCGCAGCTTCGGCACGATCTGTAAAAGGATTCGACGTCTACAATGCACTTGAAGACTGTTCAGAGTATATTGAGCAATTTGGAGGTCATAAATATGCCGCAGGACTTACTCTTAAAAAGGAGAACTACATTGGCTTCAAAAAAAAATTCGAGGAAGTAGTCAAGACAACGATTGAAGAGCATTTACTGATTCCTGAATTAAAGATCAATTTAGAAATCGAATTAGACCAAATTGATAACAAGTTATTGCGTATTGTAAATCAATTCGCTCCTTTTGGTCCAGGCAATATGACTCCGGTCTTCATGACCAAGAATCTTCAGGATTCCGGCTATAGCAAAATTGTAGGCGAAGACAAATCACATTTACGAGTGACTGTTACACAGAATGGGATTAACAATATTACAGGGATAGGCTTTGGAATGGCTGAAAAATTTCATCTCATCTCGGATAAGAAACCATTTATGGCTGCCTATACAATTGATGAAAATATTTGGAATGGGGTTACATCAGTACAAATGAAACTTAAAGACATAAAAGCTTAATTAAATGGCTAAGAAAGACCCTTATGCCTCTCTTAGATTCAAGGAATTCAGGATCTTTCTTCTGGTTCGTTTTGCCCTTGTTTTTGGATGGTCTATGCAGTTCATAGTTATTGAATGGCAAGTTTATACCATAACAAAAGATCCACTATCGCTCGGCATTATTGGATTAATGGAGATCATCCCGGCTTTTACA
>JABDMQ010000235.1 GCA_013001365.1 Flavobacteriaceae bacterium | reverse complement strand
AATTTCACAACAATTCCTGGTGAAGATCTAGAGCGATTTGATATTGTTTTTCAAGAAAATCAAACACTAACTAATCAGGAGCTTGAGCTTAACAATATGTTGATCTACAACTATAACGAATACGATAAGTTATACATCGAAGGTCTTGATGAGGATATAGAAATACTTAAGATTTCCAATATTCTTGGGCAAGCTGTTAAGACCTATCATAATCTTGAAAACAGCAAAGCCAAGAACGGCATAGACATAAGCTACCTGAGCTCTGGTATATACATTGTTAATGTCGAATCTGGATCGAAAAAAGAATCTAAGAAAATAATAGTGGATTAATGAGCACACTTACCGGATTTCCTTGAATATGAGATGGGATTCTAGTGAAATCCTTCTTGTTTTTATATAGCTATCATAATAGCTCATTAAACATAATAATATCATGCCCATTAAATTTCATAACGCATTTCATCTGATTTTTTTGAACATTATCCGATAAAAATGACACTTAATCGGATGTATTTCGTCGAAAAAACACAAGATTCCTTTAGAATCTACCTTAAAATCAATACGTTTGCTTGATTTCACCCCAAATCTGGACAAACAATGAATTTAAAACTACTTTTCAGTTTTCTTTTCTTAACGTTTTTTGGCGCTTTAAATTCTAACGCACAGACCACTCTTGCTGCAGGTGATGTTGCTTTAATTGGATTTAGCACTGACGATCCCGATCAGTTTGTATTCCTCTTACTCGTAGATGTTGAGTCCGGAACAGAAATAAAATTTACGGACAGAGGATGGGATTCCACAGCAGGTGCATTCCGAGCTGGTGAAGGCACCTTGACCTGGACTGCAACATCAAATCTACCTGCTGGAACCTATATAGACATATTGGATCTTGAAAATCCGTTTACGGCTGATATCGGAACAGTTACAGATGACAGCTCCTTTCAATTATCTGCTTCTGGAGACCAGATATTGGTTTATCAAGGAACCGATGCGAGTCCAACCTTTTTGAATGCCATACATATGGATGGTGATGATGGCGGATGGTCAAATGCAACAGGAACAAGCAGCACAGCTCTTCCACCAGGCCTAACTGACGGCGTAAACGCGGTTTATTTTGGAGAGATCGATAATGGTTCATACACCTGTCCATCAAGCCCCGTAGATGGGTCTTCAAGCAGCATATTAGCCACAATTATGGACACCAACAATTGGGAACTGGAAAACGGCCCTTTTGTCGTGAACCCTATTTTAGGTGGTAATTGTACCTTCTCGGTCACAGAGCCATGTACAGTAGTAACAGGAAATAATACCATTTATGGTCTTACTTTTAATGATTTTAACAGGAATAGTGTTTTTGATGCTGGTGAATCTGTTGTCCCTGGGGTAACCATTAATCTATATTCAGATTTAAATGGCAATGGGATCATAGATGGTGCAGATAGTATTATACAAACTACCTCTTCAAATGGTACTGGTCAATACAGCTTTAGTGTTACACCTACAATATCGACCAATCAAGTCTTTTCCAAACGCATCGACCAAGGGCGTGACGATGCGCAACAAGAAGGCAATAATAGTGTGGTGTTGGACGGTAGTGAATTAAAATTCAAGATAGGAGACCCCTATATTGGCACCCGATTCAGGGGCGTTAATATTCCTCAAGGATCCGTTATCAATAGTGCAACCATAGACTTTCTAGCCAAAGACAATCAAACCGGATTCCTTAGCTATGAAATTAGCATTGAAGATGTTGATGATGCATCAAGATTCCAATCAGTAAACAATAACATATCCAATCGTTGGGATTCCTCAAATGTAGTAACTTGGTACAATATGCCGAATTGGGATGAATTAGTGGTGTATACAACACCTGATATTTCGCCACTTATCCAATCGGTCGTCAATAGACCAGGTTGGGTAGCAAACAATAGCCTTGCCCTTATATTCGGTCATTTTGATGGTCCTGATGCTGAAAGAAAAACCGAATCTTATGAAAAAATAGGAAATCAAGCTGCACTTCTAGAAATTAATTATGACGCCGTTGACCCAGCTTCATTTATCGTGCAAATAGACGAAACGACCATTCCAACTGGCACAAGCCTTACCAGTAGTAATCAGTATGCTATTTCATTTACCTCTGATGATGAAGTTAGCTGTGATAACGATTTTGGTATGACCTCAACCTGTAACGACATTGCTGGAGTAGATACAGATGGCGATGGTGTAAATGATAATTGTGATCTTGATGATGATAACGATGGGATCCTGGACGTTGATGAATGTTCGGATCTCGGGAAAATCCCTGTCCTCAATTCGGATTTTGAGTATGTAGATATCGTATCATCAGGATTGGATGGCGGTCCAACAGATGTTGTTGCTTCAACAGGTGTATGGAAAGGTGATGCTAGTCATGTTCCTAATTGGGAAAGTGCCGATACAGTCAATAATCACTTAGAAATATGGCAAAATGGACATTCTGTTGTCGGAGATACCGGTGGAATAGCTTATACTGGAACCCAATGGGCTGAAATTAATGCCACTACCAATGATGGCCTATATCAAGATATTGCAACAACGCCAGGAGATGTATTGAATTGGTCCTTTGCACATAGAAAACGAACTCAATATGCAGGAACTGGAAATGAAGATGTCATGAGGTTATTTATCGGTGATCCTAGTTCGCCAACATCTCAAGGTGACTTCACTACTGCAGGTGATGCCTCCTGGACAGTGCATTCAGGCACCTATATAGTTCCTTTTGGTCAGACAACAACAAGACTAACGTTTACGGCAATTAGTACAGCTTCTGGAGGATTGACCTCAGGAAATTTTATTGATAATGTACAATTATATGTTGTTCCCAATTGCGAAAATTCTGATGGTGACGCATTTGAAGATTACCATGATATCGATAGTGATGATGATGGCATCCCAGACAATGTAGAAGCACAAACAACAGTTGGATACCTGGCGCCAAATGGCGTGGTAAACACCATTACGGGTCTCTATTCAAATTACACGGGTGGATTATCTGCTGTTGATACTGACCTAGATGGCATTAATGATTTTCTGGATCCTGATTCTGATAATGATGGCACACCGGACATCGAAGAAAATGGTATGGCAAATATAGCAGGGCTTACGGATGTGGATGCTGATGGTCTTAATGACGTGTTTGAAACCAATGGTGCCAATGATATTTCTTGGGATGTCAATGAAGATATTTCAGATCCAACAGACCTGACCATATTGCCTGATGCAGATAATGACAGGCTAACAGGAGGCGACCTGGACTACAGGGACCTATTCGACACCAACTTGCCAGCAATAGCTGCCTTGAACTTTGATGGTATTGACGATTATGTAAATTTAGAGACTTCGCCAATTAATTCCTTGGATGAATTTACAGTCGGTTTCTGGTTCAAACTTGGTTTCTTGCCAACTGGCGGTGCTTTTGACTATACATTTATTTTGGGCCAAAAAGAGATGTTCGAGGTTGCCATCAGAAATAACAGTGGCACGCCTTATCTACATACCAGGCATTATTATGGAACTGGACCTTCTGGCACCAGTTTAGGTATCCCTATAAATAATGAAAATTGGTTCCATTATACTGCCGTTGTAAATTACAACACAGAGGTAATTCGAGTATACATAAATGGAAGATTTACAGGAAGCTTAGGTTTCTCAGGACGTCCAAGATTAACGAATTCCAATCCATTACGTATCGGATCAAAACGTGATGTACAACCTGATCCGGGTGAAGAGAATTTTGAAGGATGGGTCGATGAGGTACGGATATTCAATAGTTTGCTTAGCACAGAACAGATCCAACAAATGGTCTATCAAGAAATTGAAAACAACGCAGGATCCATTCATGGTACCATTATAGATAAAGATATCACGGATTTTGGTTTAGGCACCAATGTTCCTTGGTCAGATCTAGTTTCCTATTACCCAATGACTGATATCAAGAATAGTACCTTAAAAGATATGTCCTCTTATGGGAATGATGCAAAGCTTTTCAATATTACAACACTACAACCTCAATCAGCACCTATACCATACGAGACGGTTGCCGATGGTCCTTGGACCAGCGAAGGCACATGGCTGCATGGGGATGTCTGGGACATCGAGGATATCCCGAACAACAAGGACTGGAGCATCGTACACATTAAGGATAACGTAACAACAACCGATTCGCATACACAACTTGGTATGTTCATCGACTCTGGGAAGACCCTTTCGGTCTCTGGTGACAACGAAATAAACAACACATGGTATCTTCAATTGGATGGTACCTTAGACCTAGCGGATGACTCACAGCTTGTTCAGGGTATCAATAGCGATCTGGTCACTTCCGCCACTGGAGAGATATTACGACGTCAGGAAGGCAACAGTGATGTGTATTGGTACAACTACTGGTCATCCCCAGTAGGTACTTTAGGAGCCACTGCTCTTTCAGACAACAACGGAACAACTAACAACCCTAACAACACGCCTTTTAGCATCGACATGCTCAAGGACGCAGATGGCAACGCCATGTCGTTCACCTCGGATTTTGATGGCAGCGAGGGCGTATTGAGCAATAGATGGCTTTACACTTTCCAGAATGGCCTGACCTATTGGAACTGGGTTGCCCTGACACCGACCAGCAGTATAGCTCCTGGTACAGGTTATTCGCAGAAAGGTACGGGTTTCGATTCCAACATCGACCCAACAATCACCGAACAACAATACATCTTCCAAGGAAAGCCCAACAACGGGACCATCTTGATTGGGGCAGACGATGTAACCGACATATATGAAGCTACTAATGGTGGTGAAAGTGTAAAGGACACCACCCTGGTCACATCTTTGGTCGGGAACCC
>JABDMQ010000233.1 GCA_013001365.1 Flavobacteriaceae bacterium | reverse complement strand
TACATTGCCTCTGTATACGCAAAAGGGTCTAGGTCGTGGAGAACAAATCTCCAGACCTAAACCATATGCTTGTAGGTTAGTTAAGCTTACTTAAGCTCAACTTCTGCTCCTGCTTCTTCTAAAGAAGTTTTAAGACCTTCAGCTTCGTCTTTAGAAACACCTTCCTTGATCGGGCTTGGTGCATCATCAACTAATCCTTTGGCATCTTTAAGGCCAAGACCAGTCAATTCCTTTACTAATTTAACAACAGCTAGTTTGGAACCACCAGCTGCTTTAAGAATTACATCGAATTCTGATTGTTCTTCAGCGGCTTCTCCACCACCAGCAGCAGCACCACCAGCAGCTACAGCTACTGCAGCAGCAGCAGGCTCAATGCCATATTCTTCTTTCAAGATACCAGCTAGTTCGTTTACTTCCTTAACTGATAAGTTTACTAATTGTTCTGCAAAATCTTTTAAATCTGCCATTTTTCTATCGTTTTAATAATGTTCTTAATTCTTTAAATATAATTTGTTGAGTGCGTACTATTTTGATTATCCCTCTTTATGAGATAACGTTTTAAGGATACCCGAAAGTTTACCACCACTTGATTGAAGTGCTGAAATAACATTCTTGGCAGGAGATTGTAATAACGTAATGATCTCTCCTATCAATTCTTCTTTCGATTTGATGTCCACTAATATATCCAGTTGATCGTCGCCCAGGTAAATTGCCTCTTCAATGAACGCTCCTTTTAATAGCGGTCTTTCAGATTTTTTCCTGAAGGTCTTGATCACTTTGGCAGGTGCATTACCTGCCTCTGCATACATTACAGATGTGTTGCCTTTTAGAACTGTTGGAAGGTCACCAAAATCCTTGTCCGATGCCTCCATTGCTTTCTCAAGCAATGTGTTCTTGACAACAGCTAAGCTTACATTTGCCTTAAAACAAGCTCGTCTTAAGTCTGATGTTGCGCCTGCATTCAATCCTGAGATATCTGCTAAATATATTTTAGCATTATCAGCTAATTGACCGGTCAATTCTTCTATTACTTGTGCTTTTTCTTCTCTTGTCATGATTAACCGATTTTAGGATCTATTGCAACACTAGGGCTCATTGTACTTGACATAAAAATGCTTTTGATGTAAGTACCTTTTGCTGTTGTAGGCTTTAGCTTCATAAGAGTTTGTAACAACTCATTAGCGTTTCCTGCAATCTTATCAGCTGTAAAAGATGATTTAGCAATTGCTGCGTGAACGATTCCAGTCTTATCTACTTTAAAGTCGATCTTACCTGCCTTTACGTCACTTACTGCTTTTGCAACATCCATAGTTACAGTTCCAGTCTTTGGGTTTGGCATTAGCCCTCTTGGACCTAATACTCTACCTAAAGGGCCTAATTTCCCCATTACACTTGGCATTGTTACGATTACGTCGACATCTGTCCAACCACCTTTGATCTTGTCAAGGTATTCGTCCAAACCAACGAAATCTGCACCAGCTTCTTTAGCTTCCGCTTCCTTATCTGGTGTCACCAAAGCCAATACCTTCATGTCCTTACCTGTACCATGTGGAAGTGATACAACACCTCTTACCATCTGGTTGGCTTTCTTAGGATCAACTCCTAATCTAACCGCGAGGTCGACAGAAGCATCGAATTTTGTATTGGTTATTTCCTTAATTAAAGCTGAAGCTTCATCAACAGAATAAAGCTTGTCTTTATCTATTTTAGCTACAGCTTCTTTTTGCTTTTTTGTTAATCTTGCCATTTTTCTTAACTATTATATAGATTAATTTGGCGCAGTTCCAGTCACGGTAATTCCCATTGACCTTGCGGTTCCAGCTACCATTTTCATAGCAGATTCTACAGTAAACGCATTAAGGTCTACCATTTTGTCTTCTGCTATGGTCCTGATCTGGTCCCAAGAAACTTTAGCTACTTTCTGTCGGTTTGGTTCACCTGAACCTTTTTTCACTTTAGCTGCTTCCAATAATTGTACAGCAGCTGGCGGAGTTTTTATTACGAATTCAAAAGACTTGTCTTTATAAACTGAAATAACTACTGGCAATACTTTGCCTGGCTTATCCTGTGTTCTTGCATTGAATTGCTTACAGAACTCCATGATGTTAACTCCAGCAGCTCCTAAAGCGGGTCCAACCGGTGGCGAAGGATTCGCGGCACCTCCCCGAACTTGTAACTTAACTACTTTATCTAACTCTTTTGCCATTTTAAATAATTTGTTGTGATGTATTGCCTTTATGTGGAAGCATTAGCAATGCATCGGTATTTAGTGTAACAATTATTAAACTTTTTCTACTTGCATATAGCTTAGTTCTAATGGTGTCTTTCTTCCGAAAATCTTTACCATTACCTCTAGCTTACGCTTTTCTTCAAATATCTTTTCGATAGTACCATCAAATCCATTGAATGGCCCATCAATTACTTTTACAGTTTCTCCGATGGTATAAGGAATTGCAACATTCGCGTCTGCTTCTACATTCAACTCATCGACTTTTCCTAACATCCTATTAACTTCAGACATTCTTAAAGGCACAGGGTCCCCACCTTTTGTCTCACCTAAGAATCCAATAACATTTGTTATGGATTTGATGATGTGTGGAATTTCACCACTCAAATTGGCTTTGATCATGATGTAACCTGGAAAGTATACTTTTTCCTTATGTACTTTCTTTCCGTTTCTTATTTGAATGACTTTTTCAGTTGGCACCAAGACTTGTTCAACAAAATCCTCGAGTCCTAATCGCGATATCTCATTCTCGATATAAGCCTTGATCTTGTTTTCTTGACCACTAACAGCCCTTACTACATACCACTTTTTATCATTCTTGACTTCTGTCATCGTTTTCAAAGTGTCTTATTAATTAATCCAAGTAAAATATGCCTTGATAGCTCTACTGAAAACAGTATCTACGCCCCAAATAGCCAATGAAAAAATGATCGAGAACACGGCAACAAGTACTGTTAGGCTTTGAGCCTCAGCCCATGTTGGCCAACTAACGTGATTCTTTAGTTCTTCAAAAGATTCCTTAATGTAATTAATCATTTCTTTCGTTTAAGTTCTATTTGCAACTCAGCTTTCAATAACAAAGGTTTCGCAACTTGTTCCTTCCATTAGCACGGGTTGAGAGACTCGAACTCCCGACACCTGGTTTTGGAGACCAGTGCTCTACCAACTGAGCTAAACCCGTAAATATAAGTCAAGGCACCTCGAAAAATCGAGGCACCTTTATGACTATATTATTAAACTTGATTTAGTCTAAAATCTCCGTTACCTGACCTGCTCCAACTGTTCTTCCTCCTTCACGAATTGCGAAACGAAGACCAACATTCATTGCGATAGCCTGGATAAGATCAACAGTAATAGTCAAGTTATCTCCTGGCATAACCATTTCAACTCCATCAGGAAGTGCAATATTTCC
>JABDMQ010000188.1 GCA_013001365.1 Flavobacteriaceae bacterium | reverse complement strand
TACCAAAATAATAAAGAGCAATAAAATAATCGCTGCAATCTTGGATACTATTTTGAGATACTTTTTGATATGTTCTTGAGGGTATTGAATTCTTAGGAATAGCCTACATTTGTATTTACGGATTAATTGTTGAATTAGACTTCGATAATCTTATCAAAATTAACAATTATTGTGCCTGAATTTTAGTAATGACCACTGAAAATATTTATATACTTGGTATAGAGTCATCTTGCGACGACACAGCAGCTTCTATAATTCACAACGGAAGACTATTGAGTAATGTTGTTGCGAGTCAGGAAATACATGCTGAATACGGTGGTATAGTTCCAGAGCTTGCGTCTCGTGCCCACCAGCAGAATATAGTTCCAGTGGTGCATCAAGCCCTTGAAAAAGCAGGAATTGGCAAAGAGCAACTGAACGCAATCGCATTTACTAGTGGTCCAGGTTTATTGGGCTCATTATTGGTTGGATCCTCTTTTGCTAAATCATTGGCCTATGGTTTGGATATTCCTTTAATTGCTGTTAACCATATGCAAGCACATATTTTGGCACATTTCATTGATGAGAAAGGATTTGAAAAACCACCGTTTCCTTTTTTAGCTATGACCATATCGGGAGGCCATACACAAATAGTCAGGGTGGACGATTATTTTAAAATGGAAGTTATAGGAGAGACTATTGATGATGCAGTGGGAGAAGCCTTTGATAAAAGTGGTAAGATACTCGGACTTTCATATCCAGCAGGACCAGAAATCGATAAGTTAGCTGCTTTAGGTGACCCGAAGGCCTTTAAATTCACAAAACCTAAAGTCGACGGATTGAATTTTAGCTTCTCAGGATTAAAAACGGCCATTCTTTATTTCATTCAAAAGAAAATTAACGAGAATCCTGATTTCATCAAGGAAAACATTAATGACATATGTGCTTCCATCCAATATACTATTATAGGTATTTTGATGGATAAGCTTAAACTGGCGGAGAAACAAACTGGAATCAAGCATATCGCCATAGGAGGCGGAGTTTCTGCCAATTCTGGAATTCGTTCTGCTTTAAAAACTGGTGAACAAAAATTTGGATGGTCTACTTATATACCAAAATTTGAGTTTACGACTGATAATGCTGCCATGATTGCCATAGTAGGTTATTTGAAGTATCTTGAGAAGGATTTTGACGAATTTGATGTTTCAGCCTCAGCACGATTAAAAATCTAGAAATGGCATATAACGATCAGCTCGCAAAAAGGATAAGAGAGCAACTAAAACTTTTTCCTGAAGAATTCACGGAAAAGAAGATGTTCGGAGGACTTACTTTTCTTTATAAAGGCAAGATGACAGTTGGAATCGTAAAAGAAGAACTTGTTGTTAGGATTGTTTCAGATAAAATGGAGGTTGAATTGTTAAAGGCAGAAGTTCGGCCAATGGATTTTACAAAGCGCCCTATGAAAGAGTTTATCTACGTGTCTCCTGAAGGTTTCAATTCTGAGGAACAGCTTCTAGAATACATTGAAATGGGTTTGGAGCATGCCAAAAGTAAAATCCAGTAATCCAGGATATATGCAGCTATTCTTCAATGTAGATATTAATGAAACCGACCAAGAGTTTTACTTTCCTAAGGAAGAAAGCAAACACATTGTTCGTGTTCTGCGTAAGAAAGAAGGAGACCTTTTGAATATAACGAATGGCAAAGGATGGCTGTTTGAAGCTGAAATCCTTTCTGCAAATCAAAATAAATGCACTGCAAGAACCACAAATAAGCATTTGCAGCTCTCGCGGGCATTCAAGATTCATATGGTGGTTGCTCCAACTAAAATGAATGATCGTTATGAGTGGTTTCTTGAAAAGGCCGTCGAAATAGGTGTTGACACCATCACACCTATTATATGTGAAAATAGCGAACGTAAAGTATTTAAGTCTGCTCGATTCAACAGGATTATCCAATCTGCCATGAAACAGTCTTTACAATGCTATTTGCCAAAATTGAATGAACCCATTTCATTCAAGGAATTCTTATTGCTAGACATTAAAGGACAAAAATTCATTGCACATTGCGAAGATTCAAATAAGAAATCTATGAAGAACAGCCTAATGAAAGGAGAAGATGTGACCATATTAATAGGTCCTGAAGGTGATTTTAGTGTTAAAGAAATTGAAATGGCACTTTCAAGATCCTATATTCCTGTAACTTTGGGGAATACACGCTTACGAACTGAAACCGCAGCTATTGTTGCCTGTAATGCAGTTGTTATCTTAAATGACTAACATGAAATCGATTCTATACCTTTTTATTTTTTCCATTTCTCTTTCAGTAGCTTCCCAAGACTTGGCCATACTCAAATACAAAGGTGGTGGAGATTGGTATTCTAATCCTACGGCTGTTCCTAACCTTATTGCTTTTTGTAATGCCAATATAGGTACTGCCATGAATCCTAAACCCGAAACTGTAGAGGTTGGAAGCGTTGATATTTTTCAATTTCCATTATTGCACATGACAGGTCATGGCAACGTGTTCTTTAGTGAATTGGATGCTGAAAACCTCCGAAACTATCTAATTTCCGGTGGATTCTTGCATATCGATGATAATTACGGCATGAAGCCTTACATAGAGAAAGAATTAAAGAAGATATTTCTAGAAGAAGATTTGGTTGAATTGCCTATTGACCATCCAATTTATAATGCTGCTTATACTTTTACAAATGGGCTTCCAAAAATTCATGAACACGATGGCAAGCGCCCTCAAGCATTGGGTATATTTTTTGAAGACCGACTGGTCTTGCTATTTACTTTTGAATCTGACCTTGGTGATGGTTGGGAAGATGAAGTCGTGCATAATGACCCTCCTGATGTACGTGAGAAAGCATTGAAAATGGGTGCCAATATCATAAAGTTTGCTTTTGAGAATTAATTAAATTGAAGCAATTATCCCATCATAATACAAATTTTACCAAAAGAACGTTTCCCGTTACGTTGGTTTGTGACAATGTCACTAATGCACCAAATATTGGTAGTTTGTTTCGGATTGCTGATGCTTTCGGGGTTGAAAAATTGATTTTCTGTGGCCAAGATATTTCATTAGGAAGACGAATGACCAAGACTTCAAGGTCTACGGAAAATTCTGTGGACTTTGAAGTGAAGGAAGATGTGATAGAGGTCTGTAAGGAACTAAGAATACAGGAACATGCTATTATTTCATTGGAAATCACGGATACCAGCAAACCAATTCACACATTCACTTTTCCTAAAGAAAGACCTATGGCCATTTTTGTAGGAGATGAGAATTCTGGTGTATCAGAAGAAGTATTGAAACTATCTGATGACATCATACTCATTAACATGTTTGGACAGAATAGCAGCATGAATGTCGTTCAGGCGACTAATATCTGTCTGTACGAAATTGTCAAGCAACTTCTATAAGCAGTTTTATATATTTACGTTATGAATTCGAATACTATAAGTAAGGGCATACTTCAAGCATTAGGAATTGTTGCAGGCATACTTCTTGTCTTTTATTTTCTTTATAAAATACAGGCTGTTCTGGTCTATAT
>JABDMQ010000134.1 GCA_013001365.1 Flavobacteriaceae bacterium | reverse complement strand
TGAATGATTTGAGATAGCAAGGTGTCACTTCCTACCTTTTCGGCTTTCATTAAAAAGGATTGATTCCCATTGATTGTTCCGCTACTTACTTTATCATCTTCATATTTGTTTACAGGAATAGGTTCGCCAGTAATCATTGATTCGTCAATACTTGTATTGCCTTCCGTAATGATACCATCTACAGGAATTTTATCGCCCGGTTTTACTTTTAGAATATCATGAAGTTCTATCTCGTCAATACTGACTTCAACTTCTTCTCCATCTTCAATTTTTATAGCTTTATTAGGTGCTAATTTCAAAAGTTCTTTTACTGCCGAATTGGTTTTACTATGGGCACGAGCTTCTAACAATTGACCTAAAAGCACTAAGGTTAAAATAACCGCTGCTGCCTCAAAATACACGTGAACCGCACCTGATTCGGTTCTGAATTGTTCTGGAAATACACTGGGAAACAACATTCCGATCACACTAAACAACCATGCTACACCTGCACCAATACCAATGAGCGTAAACATATTGAGATTCCAAGTCTTAATGCTTTTATAAGCACGTTCAAAAAACATCCAAGTGGCATAAAACACAACTGGAATGGATAATGCAAATTGAACCCAGTTCCAATACTTCTGTCCCATTATGTCGTATAGCGGATTGTTATGAAGCATTTCGCTCATAGCAATTAAAAAGATAGGCAATGTAAACATTGTGGCTATCCAAAATTTCTTTAATAGTTTTTTATAGGTTTTTTCTTCCGCCGAAAGGTCTGGTTGCATCGGTACTAAATCCATACCACAAATAGGACATGAACCCGCTTCGTCTTTAACGATTTCTGGGTGCATTGGACAGGTCCATTGTTCTGCTGATGCTGTTGATAGATTTTGCTCTTCCACCAAATCCATTCCACAAACAGGACAATCATCAGGTTTATCATAGGTTTTATCGCCTTCGCAATGCATAGGACAGTAAAATGTACATGTGCCTTTTCCTTTAGGCTGTTCTTTCTTTTTATCTTCTGAATGATGATGTTCACCCTGTTTATGAATGCTGTATCTGTCACCACCCTTTTTTAAAGCTTCTTGAAATGTTTCTATAGGAATATGTGATTCCATTTCGATGGTTGCTTCTGCCTTTTCTAAATCGACTGTAACCTTTGAAACGCCTTCCACTTTAGAGAGTGTTTCCTCTACGTGACTGCGACAACCATCGCAGGTCATTCCGTGTATGTGATAGGTGTGTTTCATAAGTACTGAGTTAAATAATTAATGATTGTACTTTGAACATAGTAGGTCTTTACAGACTCTATTTGGTTCATTTGAAACTTTAGTTGCAATTCTTGAATATCTAAAACATCATTAAAATCAATCGTTCCTGTTTCATAACTTTTAATTAAAATGTCTTCTGCATCTTGGGCTTGCTTTAAGTTTTTGTCTTGGACAGTAAAACTTATCCTTGCTGAAATGCGCTCGTTAATCGATTTGTCTAAAAGGGTTTCCAAGGCATTTAATCGTTCTTGTTTTTGAGCAGTAATTTCCTGCTGCTGGTACTCATTTTGCCTGGTTTGAGATTTGTATTTCTTGTTGAAAATTGGGATGGACAGCGAAACCATTGGCATTATAATATCTTTACCGTTATCACTGAAATTCATATTTGGCCTTTCGTCAACATTAATATAGTCGAGTCCAAACCCGATCATCGGACTGCTTTCTTTTTGATTCAACAATTCTGATTGTTCTACTGATTGATAGAGTTTATCATATTTCAGTAATTCAGGATGCAATGTTAAATTTTCAGCAGTGATTTCAAAATCTTCTGAAGGTATCATTAAACTATCTACCACATTGACCGCAACATCATTTTCCCTATTCAATAGGTTATTGAACTTGGTTTGTTCTGCTAAAAACTGTTGTTTCAATACGTCTTTTAGTTGTTGCATTTCGTTCTGGCTCATTTGCAATCGTAATACATCTACTGCGGATGCTTTACCTACCTCCACTGATGTTAGTGCCAATGTCTCGTAGGTTTGTAAAAGTTTGATATTTTCAGTTAAAACTTCTTGTTTCGACTTGATTGCATACAAATTATAATAAGATTGTGAGACCGAAGCCATTAACTTTCGTTTTGCAATAACAATGTCTTCGTATTTAGCATTTGCCAAAGAACTCACATAATTTTCTCTCGACGTAATGGTTCCGAACCACGGTAACATTTGTTTAGCCGACACTTTGAAGCGTTGTGCACCTGTTCTTGTTTCTGGCTCACTCACAAAATAACCAACACCAAATTCGGTATTAGCAATGGTGTTGACCTCGTTGACCTTTTCGTAAGCTCTCTTGTACTGCAACTCAAATTTTTGAATCTCTGGACTTTTTTCTAATGCTTCTTCTATAAACGTTTCTAACTGTTGCGCATTAGAAGCAAAGGCAAATGACAAAAGGCTAATTATTATTAATATTGTTCTTTTCATTTTACTGCTCTTTTAAGTTGAACTTCTGCTTTCCAGCTGTACAATACTGGCACAACGAACAAAGTGACCAAGGCAATGAGCATGCCGCCAAAACTGGGTATAGCCATTGGTATCATGATATCGCTTCCGCGTCCTGTTGATGTCAAAATTGGCAGCAAGGCCAAAATAGTGGTCGCCGTTGTCATTAAACACGGTCGGATACGCTTTTCACCAGCTTCAATGACAGACGCCCTCACTTCTTTTTTGTTTTCCGGTGTATTTCTATTAAAAGTTTGTGTTAAATAGGTTGCCATTATCACACCATCATCAGTTGCTATCCCGAAGAGTGCAATAAATCCAACCCAAACGGCTACACTTAAATTAATGGGATGCATCTGGAATAAATCGCGCAGGTTTTCACCAAAGAAATCGAAGTTCAAGAACCATCCTTGACCATAAAGCCATATCATTACAAAACCACCTGCAAACGCTACTGCAATACCTGTGAATACCATTAATGATGTGCCTACCGAACGGAATTGGAAATACAGGATCAAGAAAATGATCGCCAATGCTAAAGGCACAACAACCGATAATGTTTTTTCTGCTCGTAACTGATTTTCATACGTCCCTGTGAATTGGTAGTTAATGCCTTTTGGTACAATTAATTCTCCATTATCTATCTTTTGTTGAATGAGAGCTTGTGCATTTTCAACCACGTTGACTTCTGCAAAACCATCCATTTTATCAAACAAAACATAACCAACTAAAAAGGTGTCTTCACTTTTAATGACTTGCGGACCTTGTTCATAACGAATAGTTGCCAATTCGCTTAAAGGCACAGGACTGCCCGTTTCAACTGGCACATAAATTTGTTTTAAATCAGTTGGATTTGCTCGTAATTCCCTTGGATATCTTACTCGAACCCCATAGCGTTCTCGGCCTTCAACGGTTTCGGTTAATACCATGCCGCCAACGGCGACTTTCAAAACGTTCTGTACGTCATCAATAGATATGCCATAGCGTGCAATTTTCTCTCTGTCAATATCGATGAGCAGATAAGGCTTACCAACAATACGGTCTGCAAAAACAGCTTCATCTTTTACGCCTTCAGCTTGTTTTAAAATACCTTCCAATTGTACGCCAAACGCTTCAATCTGTTTTAAGTCCTGACCTTTTACCTTGATTCCCATTGGCGCTCGCATTCCAGTTTGAAGCATCACCAATCGGGTTTCAATAGGTTGTAGTTTTGGCGCAGAAGTGACTCCAGGTAATTTCGTGACTCTTACGATTTCATTCCAAATGTCGTCTGGTGATTGTATTTCTGGTCGCCAATTACGGTAGAACTCGCCATTGTTATCTTCTATTAATTGAGATTTTTTGACTGGGCTTAAAGCGACATTGTCAGAATTATTTGGATTAGCGATAAATCGCCCATCTTTCAACTCAAATAAGCCATCATCATTAACTTTATATCGCTGACGTTTTCCGTTTTCATTGAGCATATATTCCGGTCTGTACTGAATGATATTTTCATACATTGATAAAGGTGCCGGGTCTAAAGCTGATTCTGTTCTACCAGCTTTGCCAACTACCGTTTCGATCTCTGGAATACTGGCGACAGCCATATCCAATTGTTGTAAAACCCTTTTATTTTCTTCCACACCAGAATGAGGCATCGAGGTTGGCATTAGTAAAAAAGAACCTTCATTTAATGACGGCATGAACTCTTTACCCGTGTTTTTCATAATGAAAAAACCTGCAATTACAATTGCTGTTGGGACAGACAAAAAGAGCAGCTTATTATCTAAACACCACCTTAAAATACGTGTATAGTATTTTATGAATAAAGAGAAAACGACTAACAACCCAAAGCAAATAACACATACGAAAATGAGATTCCAGAAAATGCTTTTATCAACACCTAATGGTCTCCAATATTCAGCTAACAACAATACTATTGCTAATGCTGAAATAATGATATTAATAAGGTTTGCTTGCTGGTCTGCTATTTTATTTTGAAGATTGAGAAGCGCTATGATTCCAAATGCTATCAAAATAAATCCTAACCAATACCCATAGACAATTGCAACTATTCCTAATAGTATTAAAACACCATTTACAACATATTTAAAAGTGTTATTAATGCTTTTCTTTTTGAATAAAAATGCCGCAAACGGTGGAATTAAAAATAACGCTACGATAATGGATGCTGTTAATGCAAAGGTTTTTGTAAATGCCAGTGGTCTAAACAGTTTTCCTTCCGCACCAATCATCGTAAATACAGGAATGAAACTTATGATCGTGGTCATTACTGCGGTTACGATTGCACCGGACACTTCAGCTGTTGCATTGTAAACTACCGTATTAATGGATTGTGTTCCATCATCTTCATCTAAATGTCGAATAATGTTCTCTGATAATATGACACCAACGTCGACCATAGTACCTATAGCAATGGCAATACCCGATAATGCGACAATATTTGCATCGACACCAAAGAGTTTCATAGCAATGAACACCATTAAAACCGCAACAGGCAACAATCCAGCAATCAAGACAGAGGCTCGAAGATTAAACACCATAATGATTATGACCAAAATGGTAATGAGAATTTCTAAAGTCAATGCTTCGTTGAGCGTGCCCAATGTTTCTTGAATCAACTCTGTTCTATCATAAAAAGGAACTATGGTTACTTGTGATGTTCTACCATCCGCTAATACTTTTGAAGGTAATCCTGCACTTAACTCGTTGATTTTTTCCTTTACATTATTGATCACTTCCATTGGGTTTGCACCATAACGAGCCACCACAACAGCGCCAACAACTTCAGCACCTTCTTTGTCCAATATACCTCTCCTGGTCGTAGGTCCCAAAGAGACTTTTCCAATGTCCTTGATTTTGATTGCGGTATAGTCTTCAGAAGAGACTACTGCATTTTCGATGTCTGAAATGGATTTCACATAACCCAAACCTCGCACTAAATATTCTGCTTGGTTAATTTCAAGCGTTTGAGCGCCAATGTCCTTGTTGCTTTCCTTAACGGCCTTTACAACGTGATGCAATCCTATTTTATACTGACGCATCAATTCAGGATTGACATCCACTTGATATTCCTGAACATACCCACCAATGGAAGCAACTTCCGACACACCATTAGCAGAAGAAAGGGCATATTTCACATAATAATCCTGAATACTACGTAATTCGTGTAAATCCCATCCACCAGTGACGTTTCCATTTTCATCACGACCTTCAAGAGTATACCAAAATATTTGCCCTAATCCTGTGGCATCTGGACCCAAGGCAGGATTAACACCTTCTGGCAATAATCCACTTGGCAAGGAATTCAGTTTTTCGAGAATACGACTTCTGCTCCAGTAAAATTCAATGTCTTCTTCAAAAATGACGTAAATGCTCGAAAAACCGAACATAGAAGAACTACGGATGGTTTTTACTCCTGGAATACCTAGTAAGGATGTGGTTAGTGGATAGGTAATTTGGTCTTCTATATCTTGGGGTGAACGACCATCCCATTTAGTAAATACAATTTGCTGGTTTTCGCCTATATCTGGAATGGCATCTACAGCCACTGGATTACTTGGTAAGAAACCTATGTCCCAATTAAAAGGTGCGTTTATTGTTCCCCAACCCACAAAAAGGACGAGTAGTAGAACTGCTACGAGTTTATTTTCTATAAAGAATTTTATGCTTTTGTTTAGCATTGGATTTGGTAATTAAACAATTAGACATAAGTGTTGAAAAAACACTGAATACAACGAATTATCCCAATGAATAAGTCCTCATTAGATAATTGAGTCTAAAGTTTAAGAATCAAATCAAGTATGTTTCAAAAAGTACCTGCCTATCGTAATGCAGGTTTGGTGGTGAATATTCCTTGAAGGGAATGACTTGCTCTTGCAAGCCTTCGAATAAATTAATGTAAGTGTAAATGAAAGTAGCAACAAACTGTTGTAGCTCTAGATCAAAATCCTGGAAATTAAGCTTTAATTGATCTTGGCCTTTAACCAAATCCACTTCATCCTTACAGCATGTGTTTTCAGTGTTTGAAGGTATTTCCATTCCACATCCTTTAGCTTCTGTGAACAAAGCCACATCAACTAACTTATTGCCGCAGAAATGTTTTTCAAAAGCAAATGATAATGTAGACATCATCACAAAAAGAGCTAAAGCCACCGATAAACTTCTATGTAAAAAACTATGTTTCACAAATCAAAGGTAATTAAAATTTTTTGATACTTATTTTATTAGCAAGGTTTTAAGACTTCTTGAAGTAATAAAAAGCTGGCAATAGAAGTAATAACAAGATTGGCTGAATCAGGAATCTTCGAATATAGAAGAAGATAAGATAGTCCTCCTGTCTTGGGTTCAAGACAAAGTAGAGAAATAGAACGAGCAGGATTAAATAAGCGATAACATAAAGAATCGCTGCAAACTTGATCATACTTTTATCCTTGAATATTATATATATGATTCCTAGTGAAATCAAGGTGTTCAGCAAATACCTCAAGGTTGTGAATGCAATAAGTTTAAATACTTCCCTATTTGGATAATCCATTCGCAGATAATCATCTTGAAAGAAAAGTAAATACGGATCATAAAAAAGTTGGCTCTCGAATACGCGAATCAAGATCAAGAGCCCCGCTAATATTCCAACAGAAATGACTTTAGAAAAGTTATTCATTCTTTTGGCTTATATGAGAGAATCGGTTGACCCAGAACATCCAAAGCAAGAATACCATGCCATAAATAATCAACGGAAAAATGACAGTATGCAAGATCTCCCGACGCCAAGGGTAATGATAAAGGCCTATAGACAATATTACTATACGTAATAAATTAACAACATAGATCAATACACTTCCTGCAAGAACGTACATTATTGTTGTATGTTTCCTTCCGGCAAAAGCGATAATAAAAGACATGAAGAGAATTATGACACTTACAGAATTGCATCCTTCAATTACGCGAGCAACATATTTACCGTTAACAATAAGCTTCATGGTCGGTTCGCTATCATGGGGAATGGCCTGAGATTCATATCCAAAAACATTTAGCAGGTCCTCACTTTGTTTCGCTACCATGCTGGTGATATAATCTGGATAGTATTTTGAGCCATCAGAAAAGTCGAGATATAATTTATAGGCCAGTGAAAGAATAATATAGACCGATAAAAATGTAAGGATAAATCGAACGACCGACTTATATTTCTTGAAGAGTTCGCGCACTATTTCATGGTTAACAGGAACCATAAAAATATATATTTGAACTTACTGTTTCTAAACGTTTTTAAATACTTTTGATTAAACTTTTCAACATATGAAGCCTTTGGACCTTAAAACACATATTTCTCCTATTATTAATGACTCATCCAAGTCCGTTGACGATCGGTTGCTTGCGATATGCGAATTATTGGAAAGATCGATCGATTATTACGACTGGGTCGGTTTTTATTTCAGGAATGGAGATAAAGATGAACTTAAACTAGGACCTTATGTTGGCGAACCAACGGATCATGAAATCATCCCATTTGGAAAGGGTATCTGTGGACAAGTAGCAGTTAGTAATAAGAATTTCGTTGTTCCGGATGTAAGCGCCCAAGACAACTACATTGCTTGCAGTATCTCAGTTAAGTCAGAAATCGTAGTCCCAATTTTCATTAATGGTGAGAACATAGGGCAAATCGATATAGATTCTGGAACAATAAACCCTTTTACCGACGATGACGAAAGATTCCTTGAATATGTCTGCCAAAAGGTTTCAGAAATACTTTAATAACCTACATTCCTGTTCTTATGGCCTCAACAGGATCCAATCTTGATGCAGAAATTGCCGGCAATACTCCAGAAATAAGACCAATAAAAGTTGACAAAGAGAAGCCAATGAACATATTCTTGGCCGACAGGATAAAGTTGAAACCACCTGCTATTTGTGTTGCCAATAGTGAAGTCAACCAAACTAGTAACAAACCAACCAATCCTCCGATTACTGCCAAAACAACTGCTTCGAACAAGAATTGGAATAAAATGAACCTGTTCTTGGCACCTAAAGATTTCTGTATTCCAATAAGGTTAGTACGTTCTTTTACAGAAACGAACATGATATTAGCAATCCCAAAACCACCAACAAGCAAAGAAAATCCGCTTATGATCCAACCAATCAAGTTAAGAGTCGAAATTATGCCATTTATTGCATCGGTGAAACCGGATAATTTATTAATGAAAAAATCATCAGGTTCTCCTGCTTTCAATCCTCTGTAATTCCTGAATTTCTGTCTCAAGACCTGTTCAAATGCTGCAATGTCCACATTTGCCTTGGGTTTAATGATCACTGCACCAGGAATACCATCTGCACCACCATTATTGAATCTTCGAACAAAATTTGCAGGTAAAAAAGCTTTTTCATCTGGAGAATCGAATATGGTCTGGCCAAATTTCTTGAGCTTTCCAACAACAGTTACTTTTCTGCCATAAACTCGTATTTGTTTTCCAATAGGGTTGGTATTTTCAAAAAGGCTTTTCGCAAGACCATCACCAATGATTATTACTGGTTGTCCGGAAAAGGATTCGGCTTCAGTGTACATTCGTCCCTGATCGATCTTTAGGTCGTCGATCTCGTAAATTTCATTGGAAACTGGCGTTACTTCAACACCAGTAACGGTCTTATCCTCAAATTTCATGGTTTCCAGACCTCCGAACATCACATAGGCAGATGCTTGAATATCAGGAACATTTCGCTGAACGAACTCAAAAGCATCATTTTCGACTTGCTCATAATTCTCTCGTTGCCATCTTGGGACGTCTGTTGGACCAAAAGAATACTTAGTGAGATAAATGGTGTTCTTGTCTAATCCAGAAAGATCGTTCTTTATACTTTGATCAAGGGAATCGACCGCTGCAAGCACACCTATGATGGAAAAAATACCTACTGTAACACCCAATAACGACAAAAAAGTTCGTAACTTATTGTTTCTCAAAGCATTTAATGCAAATGAAAAACTTTCTTTAAAAAGGCGTATATAAACTAACACGAGATATTAATTGGTTGAAATTCCTCAATAGTTAAAGATAAGACGTTCTTTGTTAATAATCGTTACAAAAAAGTTAATTAAATCCCTTTGAAAGACCGTTGTTTTAGTACCTATATATGTACTTTTGGGACATCTCAAAATAACACTACAAATCTCAATAAATGAGCAATATTAAATCTATCAAATCAGCTTTAATCTCAGTATACAGTAAGGATGGCTTGTCTCCAATAGTCAATAAACTGGATGAATTGGGCGTAACCATTTTTTCTACAGGCGGAACCCAGAAATTCATTAATGACCTTGGAATTGAAGTAGTTCCAGTTGAAGAAATCACCTCTTATCCATCGATTCTTGGGGGGAGGGTTAAAACACTCCATCCAAAAGTATTTGGCGGTATTCTTAACAGACAGAATAACGAGAGTGATGTTGCTGAACTCGAAAATTTTGAGATTCCACAGATAGATGTTGTTATCGTTGACCTTTACCCGTTTGAAAAGACCGTTGCTTCCGGAGCTTCTGAGCAAGAAATCATCGAAAAGATCGATATTGGTGGTATTTCCCTTATTCGTGCAGCTGCCAAGAATTATTCGGATGTGATATGCGTATCTTCCGTTGACGACTATACCGATTTCTTGGAGCTATTGAACGATTCCAATGGCAATATCACTGAAAACGACAGAAAGCGATTTGCAACAAAGGCCTTCAATGTATCTTCACATTATGATTCAGCAATATTCAACTATTTCAATAGCGACCATGAAATAGCCGCTCTTAAGGTGAGTGAGACCAAAGGAAAGATTTTAAGGTATGGTGAGAATCCGCACCAAAAGGGATTCTTTTTCGGAAATTTTGATGACATGTTCGATAAGTTACATGGAAAGGAATTGAGCTATAACAATCTCTTGGATGTCGATGCCGCTGTAACTTTAATGAACGAGTTCAAGAATGACAATCCAACCTTTGCAATTCTAAAGCATAATAATGCATGTGGTTTAGCAACTAGAGAAACAGTTCATAATGCCTATTTGGATGCTTTGGCAGGAGATCCAGTTTCGGCATTTGGAGGTATCCTGATCTGTAATACAGAGATTGACAAACCCACTGCTGAAGAAATTCATAAATTGTTCTGTGAAGTTGTAATTGCTCCTTCTTTTTCAAGCGAAGCCATTGATATCCTTAAAGGGAAGAAGAACCGGATTCTATTGGTCTTGAAAGAAGTAGAATTAAATAAGACCACTGTAAGAACATGTTTGAATGGCGCACTGGTGCAATTCCGAGATTACAAAACCGATAGCATCGAAAACTTGGATTACGTTACAAATACAAACCCAACAGAAGAGGAGCTTGAAGACCTCATTTTCGCTTCTAAAATTTGCAAGCACACAAAATCCAACACAATCGTATTGGCCAAGAATAAGCAATTGTGTGCAAGTGGAACTGGACAAACTAGCCGAGTTGATGCACTTAATCAGGCCATTCATAAAGCAGGGACATTTAATTTCGACCTCAAGGGAGCTGTAATGGCAAGCGATGCTTTCTTCCCTTTCCCAGACTGTGTTGAAATTGCTGATCATGCAGGAATTAAAGCTGTCATTCAGCCTGGAGGATCAATCAAGGACCAATTAAGTATAGATTATTGTAATGCAAATGATGTTGCCATGGTATTCACTGGAACACGACATTTCAAGCATTAGATTTCTAACGTAACATTCTTAGGTATAATTACGTTTCCTATAAAAATAAGAAATCGTTCGAAACGTCAATTATTACCTAACTTTTATTACTTTTGCAACAGCTCAAGAAGGACGCTACATAATCTTTAAATATTTCTGAATAACACATGGGATTTTTTGACTTCTTAACAGAAGAAATCGCTATAGACCTTGGAACGGCAAACACATTGATTATTCATAACGACAAGGTTGTGGTCGATAGCCCATCCATTGTGGCAAGAGATAGGATTTCTGGTAAGATCATTGCAGTTGGTCAGGAGGCCAATATGATGCAGGGTAAAACGCATGAAAACATTAAGACCATTCGACCATTGAAGGATGGAGTTATTGCAGATTTTGACGCATCCGAACAAATGATCAGTATGTTCATTAAGAACATTCCAGCGCTCAAGAAAAAACTCTTTACACCTGCCTTGAGGATGGTTATTTGCATTCCATCAGGTATTACAGAAGTTGAAATGCGTGCGGTAAAAGAGTCTGCAGAGCGTGTAAATGGCAAGGAAGTATACTTGATTCATGAGCCAATGGCCGCTGCTATTGGTATTGGAGTTGACATTATGCAACCAAAAGGTAACATGATCGTTGATATAGGAGGTGGTACAACCGAAATTGCTGTTATTGCCTTAGGAGGAATTGTTTGTGATAAATCGGTCAAGATTGCAGGGGATGTATTCACGAACGATATTGTGTATTACATGCGAACACAACATAACCTTTATGTAGGTGAGAGAACAGCAGAAAAAATCAAGATACAGATTGGCGCAGCTACCGAAGACCTTGAACTTCCACCTGAGGACATGAGTGTTCAAGGGCGCGACCTTTTAACAGGAAAACCAAAGCAAGTCCAGATTTCTTTTCGAGAAATTGCCAAGGCCTTGGATAAATCGATATTGCGAATTGAAGATGCGGTTATGGAAACGCTTTCTCAAACCCCACCTGAACTAGCAGCAGATATATACAACACAGGAATCTATTTAGCAGGAGGTGGTTCAATGCTCAGAGGATTGGACAAACGACTTTCCCAGAAAACAGATCTTCCTGTTTATATAGCTGAAGATCCTTTGCGCGCTGTCGTACGAGGTACAGGAATTACTTTAAAAAATCTCAATAAATACAAGAGCGTATTGATAAAATAGGCGATTAAAGCATGCAACGGATCATTAATTTCATCATTAGAAACCAAAGTTTTCTTTTGTTTTTGTTGCTTTTTCTTCTCTCTGTTTTCTTTACGATTCAATCACATTCCTACCACAAAAGCAAATTCATCAACTCTGCTAATTTTTTATCCGGTGGAATCTATGATGGTGCCAACAGTATTTCGCAGTATTTCGGATTAAGGAAGGAAAATGAAGTGCTTATTGAAGAAAACAATCGCTTGAAATCGATTATGTTCAATTCTGAGACGAATGGGTCTGAGACTACATCAATAGACACCATCTCCTATGATACAAAGTATAGACTAACATCGGCAGCTGTAATCAAGAATAGCTATTCACTCACAACGAATATGTTGCTTATCGATAAAGGGGTAAACGACGGACTGAAAGAAGATCTAGGAGTCATTACCTCAAAAGGGATCATAGGAATCATCGAGAATTTAAGTGGTAATTATTCAAGTGTCATTTCAATATTGAACTCCAATAGCAGAATAAATGCACAATTAAAGAAATCTGACCATTTTGGCACCCTTGAATGGAACACCGAATCCCCGGTTTTTGTACAATTGGTGGACATGCCTAAAATCGCCCCTGTTTCTGTAGGCGATACAATTATCACAGGCGGACGGTCAACTATTTTCCCGAAAGGAATCCCAATTGGAAAAGTAACGGATTTTAAATTAGACCTTGCAGAGGATTTCTATACAATTCAGGTGGAATTATTCAATGACATGACGAACATCGGCCATGTCTTTGTAATTGAGAATTTGGACACTGAAGAAATCATGAACCTTCTCGAGAACGATGAATAATTCGATAACCATAAACGGAATAAGGTTTATAGTGCTTGTATTGCTGCAAGTAGTCATTCTTAATAAGATTAATTTCCTAGGATATATCAACCCTTACTTATACATTCTTTTTATCATTCTTTACCCGATCAAGAATAATCGAACACTATTTATTTTCTTGAGCTTCTTAATAGGGTTGACCATCGACATGTTCTCTGATTCAGGAGGTGTTCATGCAGCTGCCAGCGTTACAATCGCTTTTATTCGCCCTGCAATCTTAAAGTCAACATTCGGGGCAATGTACGATCATCAGACTGTAAAGTTTGCAAGTGCAGATTTTGCTTCTAATCTTTCTTATATATCCATAACAGCCATTATACATCATGTCATTCTTTTTTCTTTGGAAGTTTTTAACATATCCAAGGTAATTTTGATTCTTCAAAAGTCGTTATTCTCAAGTATATTCACGATAATACTCTGTATATTGACAATGATCATTTTTAGTAATCGCAAATGAGGGCACTTCTACTTCTTTTATCTGTTATTGCTGTTGGAATAATCTTCATTGCAAGACTCTTTTACTTGCAAGTTTATAATGCTCCTTCAGAAAACCTCTTTGAAGATAATGCCATTAGGAAAGTTTACGATTATCCAAAACGAGGATACATTTACGATAGAAATGGGGCACTTCTAGTATCTAACCAACCATCTTATGATGTCATGGTTATTCCAAGAGAGGTTGAACCTTTAGACACTCTTGAATTCTGTCTTCTTCTTAAGATCGATAAGGAGTATTTCAAGAAAACCTATGACAAAGCATACCGCTATTCACCGCGTTTACCTTCCGTGTTTTTGTCACATTTATCAAAAGAGGATTATGCATCGTTACAAGAGAAGATGCGAAAATTTGATGGGTTTTACATCCAGAAACGTGCATTACGCGATTATCAAACTTCCATCGGGGCTAATGTCTTGGGCTATATTGCGGAAGCCAACCCACAGCAAATCAAGAAGAATCCATATTACAGAATGGGTGACCTCATCGGAAAATCGGGCATAGAACTGTCTTATGAAGAAGAGCTTCGAGGTGTAAAGGGCATTAAATTCATTCAAAAAGATCGGTTCAATCGAGATCTAGGTCCATTCCAGGACGGTAAACATGATACAATTCCTCAACAAGGAAAGGACATTACAATTACCATTGATGCTGAATTGCAAAAATATGGAGAGAGCCTTATGGTCAATAAGAGAGGTGGTATTATTGCCATTGAGCCCAGTACCGGCGAAATATTGACCATGATCACATCACCAACATACAACCCCAATTTACTGGTAGGTCGCATACGCTCCAAGAATTACACGAAGCTTCATAATGATACTTTGGCCAAACCTTTATTTGATCGTGGACTGCAGGCGATGTATGAACCAGGATCGCCATTCAAGGTTTTGAACGCCCTGATTGCCTTGCAAGAAGGTGTTATAACTACCGAAGAGAAGTTTGTGTGCAGGAGAGGATATAACTATGGTGGTGCCAAGCCCATGGGATGCCATGTACATAGAAGTCCAGCCAATATGAACCTTGGAATCTACGAATCATGCAACGCTTATTTTGCTAATGTGTATAGGCGAATTATCGATGCATTTCCAACGCCAGCTGAAGGCATGGATACATGGAGCAATCATGTAAAGAGTTTCGGATTGGGCAATTACTTAGGTTATGACCTAAGGGTTGGGCAAAAAGGCTTGATACCCGATGCTGCTTATTATGATAGAAGTTATGGTAAAGACCGATGGTATACCACATTTACCATTTCAAACGCTATAGGTCAGGGAGAAGTGCAAGCTACACCAATTCAACTAGCCAATATGGTTGCTGCCATAGGAAATAGAGGCTATTTTTACACCCCACACATCATCAAGAAAATTGATGGTGTATCAAGTATTGACAAGAAGTATACTTTGCCAAAGAAAACCACGATAGATTCTCGTCATTTCGAACCAATTGTTCAAGGCATGTTCGATGTCTACAATAAGGGCACGGCGAAATGGATTCAAGTCCCAGGCATTGAAATCTGTGGTAAGACTGGAACTGCAGAGAATTTCACTAAAGTCAATGGACAACGTGTTCAACTTACTGACCACTCTATATTCGTAGCATTTGCGCCAAAAGACAATCCTAAGATAGCGATAGCAGTATATGTTGAAAATGGATATTGGGGTGCTAGATGGGCTGGAAAAATTGCGAGCCTAATGATCGAGAAATACATTAAAGGTGAAATAACCAGAAAAGACCTTGAACGTTTTGTGTTGGGCGGAAGTCTTGAAGAAGAATATACGAAACCCTATTCTGGTGAATCATTTTGGATCAATGACCACAGTGAATTACAAGTAATAGAAATACCTCCAGAGGATGAGTCCGGACAGGAATAGGAATTACAACTTCGATTGGATATCGATTCTCATTTACCTTTTACTTGTTGGATTTGGATGGGTCAACATACTCTCTGCATCACATACTGGTGAGATAACGAGTTATTTCGATTTAAGCCAGCCTTTTGGCAAACAATCGATCTTTATAATTGCCTCTGTTGTACTTATAATCCTGATACTTTCAATAGAGGCCAAATTCTATGAGCGATTTTCGAGCATCATATACATCCTTTCAATAATATCTTTATTGGGTCTTTTCGTATTCGGAAAAACTGTATCCGGGGCCACATCCTGGTATGGAATTGGCGGATTCACGATACAACCAAGCGAGTTTGCCAAGGTGGCAACTTCTCTGGCAGTTGCTAAGTACATTAGTGACTTGCAGACCAATATCAAAATTTTCAAAGATCAATTGCGCCTGTTTGCAATCATAAGTATTCCAGCTATACTGATACTTCTTCAAAATGATGCAGGAAGTACAATTGTTTATAGTGCGTTTTTCTTTGTGCTCTATCGTGAAGGATTACCTAGATGGTATTTGCTTGTTGCTGTTTTCTTGATTTTAGTATCAGTCCTGACCTTAAAATTTGGGGTTTTGCCTGCAGTTCTTTTTATAGGGTCAATGATTTTCCTAATACATTTCTTCGGAACAAAAAAGCGCACTAGCATCTTAAGGCCAATAGGGATCATAATTCTAGCAATTGGGCTGTCATTCGGAGTCAAGTACTTTTATGAAAGTATACTTAAGCCGCATCAGCAAGACCGCATCAGTCTATGGTTGCGTCTTGAAAAAGACCCAGTGAAACTGGAAAAAATGAAAAAGACTATCCTTTACAATCTTAATGAGTCTGAAAAAGCTATTGGATCAGGAGGATTTACTGGGAAAGGATTCATGGAAGGAACCAGAACTGTTGGTAAATTCGTACCAGAACAGCATACTGATTATATTTTTAGTACAGTTGGCGAAGAATGGGGATTTTTAGGGAGCTCGCTCGTAGTGCTTCTGTTTGTGTTTCTCATCGTTAGGATCTTACAACGTGCAGAACTCCAGAAAAGTCAATTCAGTCGGGTTTATGGCTATAGTGTAGCATCTATTTTTTTTATTCACTTTTTGATAAATGTTGGGATGGTCATGGGGTTGATACCGACTATAGGGATTCCTCTTCCGTTCTTTAGTTATGGTGGTTCTGGAATTCTCGCCTATACTTTATTGCTATTTATTTTTATAAGGCTTGATAGCAATAGGATAAATGAATGGTAAATTCATGTTTTTACGTCCAAAGCATCTCGAAGTGCATTCCCAATTAACATGAAGGCCATCACCAGACTCATGATACACAACCCTGGAATCAAGGCCAAGTATGGTTTTCCAAGAATAATATAGCTATAGTGGTCCTTGATCATGGCTCCCCAACTTGCCATGGGTGGTTGTGCGCCAATTCCAAGAAAACTTAATCCGCTTTCTATCAAAATCGCTGCTGCAAAATTAGCAGCACATATCACAATGACTGGTGCCATAATGTTTGGCAATATGTGTCTGGTGATTATCCTGACATCATTATATCCTAGGGCCCTTGCGGCAGTTACATATTGCAATTCCTTCACACTCATTATTTGCCCTCTAACAACTCTGGCTACTTCAACCCACATTGTTAGCCCTACAGCAATGAAGACCTGCCAGAAACCCTTTCCTAGTGCCAAGGTAATTGCAATGACCAATAATAATGTTGGAATAGACCAAGTAACGTTTATAATCCACATGACCCATGCATCTACTCTACCGCCAAAATAACCTGCAAGACTGCCCATGAAAACTCCTATGACCAACGAAATGAAAACAGCAATGAACCCAATAAAAAATGAAATCCTCGCACCAACTAGTATGCGGCTCAATAGATCCCTTCCATATTTATCTGTACCAAAGAGAAAGGATTTTTGGGATATGAATTCATCTATTTTATTTATATCAATGAAATCTGCATTTATGGTCTTAGTAATTCCTTCCAGATCCTCTCCAGCATATTCGGTGTAAGTCAATTCATTACCTTGAATAAAATAAGAAGTAATCGGTATTTCTGTATCACTGTCTAATTTTCCAAAAAAAAGCTTGTCGAAAAACGATTGCTCTGTCCTCGATTGCAATGGAATCGTAAGAATCATGACCTTGAATCCTGGAGGTTTTGAATGAATGGACAAATGCATCTGATTGGCATATTGGGAATCATCGGGTGCAAGTATATATGCAAATATGGAAATCAAGCCTATCATTAAAATGAACGAGAAACTCAAAACGCCCCAAAAATCCTTCTTGAATTTTCGGAGCGCCATTTTAGTTAATGATTCGGCCGATTGGCCCATAATCCTAGTCTTTTACTTCAGCTACTTTCCTGATACCATAAGTTAGCTTAAGATCGTTAAGAACGTTCAGGGCTTCTTCTACATAAACATCCTTGCTGAGACTAAGATGCCAACGCTTACGTTTTTCCCTTAAAACAGTGTCCTTTTCAACCAATTCTATTTCGTATGGCAATGATTTAAAAGTGAGATCTGTCTGATAGTCCGAAATTGGTTCAAAGCGCTGCGCTTCTTGTTCATTTAGTTCGATTCTTGCCTTGTAAGCTTCATAATTAAGTGAATGGTCATTCACATCCCTTACTTTCTTGACCCATTTAGCACTTTCTTCTATCAATTTCAGCTGTTCATTATCTGCCATTCGTTCCTTGCTTTTCTTGATAGTTGATTCATAATCAAAATAGTTATTCCATACAGAAAAACTCGCTGGTTCGATTTGATCCCATGGCAACGGGTTTTCTTGGTCTTTCTCACCAACATCGATAAAACTGTATCTGTCCGGAACTATAACATCACTCTTCACTCCTTCTAATTGGGTAGAGCCACCATTAATACGATAGTATTTTTGAGTGGTCAATTTCAATGCACCCATATCTGCTCCTTTGTTGTTCCTGACCATTCTATTAAGGTCTATGAAATTTTGAACGGTACCCTTTCCATAGGTTTGCTTGCTCCCTATCACAATTGCACGTTTATAGTCCTGCATGGCAGCTGCTAATATCTCAGAAGCCGAAGCAGACAGTTCATTAACTAATATTACTAATGGACCATCCCATGCAATGGATTTATCCTTGTCCCTTAGGACTTCTTTAGGTTCTGTAGTAGATTTCACTTGTACCACTGGGCCTTCCTTAATGAATAATCCAGCCATATCAACAACTGTCTGCAAGGATCCACCACCATTGTTACGAAGGTCCAATACAAGGCCTTCCATACCTTCTGCTTTTAGCCGTTCTATTTCTTTCTCAATATCCGAAGCCGCATTTCTTTTCTTGTAGTCATTAAAATCCACATAGAATTTAGGTAAATTTATGATACCAAAGGTCTTCCCATCTTTTTCGACTTTAGAAGACTTTGCATAGGTCTCTTCTAGCTCTACGACGTCTCTTACGATTTCAATATCCTCAATGGTACCATCCATTCTCTTCATGGTCAAGATAACTTTGGTACCTTTTGGACCTTTAATGAGTTTAATGGCATCATCCAATCGCATGCCGACAATACTAACGGCTTCCTCTTCGTCCTCCTGCCTAACTTTTAAGATGATATCTCCAACCTCGATCTGATTCTGTCTCCAAACAGGACCACCAGAAATAATATCGACAATTTTAGTATTGTCCATTCTTTTTTCTAACCTTGCTCCAATCCCTTCAAAACTTCCTTTCATTTGTACATCGAAACGATCTTTCTCTTGAGGTGGATAATATGACGTATGAGGATCGAATTCTTCAACAATGGAATTTAAATAAACAGCAAAATAATCCTTACGCTCCCTGTCTTCGATAAAATCAAAATACTCCTCGAACGACCTTGCCGTTGCTTCTCTTGCTTCTTTCTCTATATCCTCCAGTGATTTCTTTTCAAAAGATTGATTCTCGTTAAACTTTGCTATTTTCTTGAAAGTTGATTGCTCATCTTCGAGTTTCTCATGGTAATTCGATAGCGTATTATATTTTAATTGCTGCCTCCAGCGTTCTTTCATCTGTTTCTTGTTTCTAACGTACGGAAGTTTTTCATAATCGGAGTTATAAACTTCCTCGATGGAAAAATCAAATGGTTTTTCTATTATAGCCTTCTGGATTTCTTCTGCCTCTTCCATCCGTTGCAACAATCGCTCATGTGTCAATGAGAAAAAAGAAATATCATAGTTCTTCAATTGATCGTCGATCTCGAATTTATATTCATCGAAATCCTCTATATCAGATTCGTGGAAATATCTCTTCAATGGATCGAGGTTCTCTATATAATCTTGATATACTTGAGCAGAAAATTCATCATCCATGATTTTTGGGTCAAAATGACCTCTTTCAAGTACATAAGTAATGATCTGAATCAACATCTTGTCCCTATCAGGATCGTTGAAGGTTTTAGTGGTAAAACTACATGAGGCAAATGCCAGCAAAAGAACTAACATCAGGATCTTATAATTCCTTTTCATAATATCGTAGGGTTGCATAACGTATTTTCAACTAAAATAAAGAAAATACCATG
>JABDMQ010000123.1 GCA_013001365.1 Flavobacteriaceae bacterium | reverse complement strand
TTATTGAATACCAATGCCGACACCATTGCTTCAGTTTTGGCAATTGCCTTGGCCACGGTCTTTACGACTGAATTGTATTATTGTTTCGAAAAGAATGGTGTTTTGATGGATGTCGACCATGATGATTCTGTGATAGAGCATATCGACACGGATTTCTATTCCGAACTAAAACAAAAAGGCATAATTGCTGAAGGCATGCTTCCAAAGCTTGATAACTGTTTTCATGCTGTCAACCATCACGTCTCGAAAGTATGTATTGGGAAGACAACTATGCTATTTGACCCAAATTCAAAATTTACAACGATTACCAGATGAAAGAAAAACTGACCAAAGAGGCCAAAGAATTGCTCAAGAACCTAATTGAGACACCATCGTTTTCTTCAGAAGAAGATAAAACGGCAGCCCTCATAGAGGGGTGGTTTAATAGGCACAAGATTCCTTGCTCTAGGACCAATAATAATGTTTGGGCAACCAATAAACATTTTGATGAGACCAAGCCAACGTTGTTATTGAACTCACATCACGATACTGTACAACCGAACAATGGGTATACCAAAGACCCATTCAAGGCCATTGAAGCGGATGAGAAATTATATGGTCTGGGCAGCAACGATGCTGGAGGCTGTTTGGTATCCTTGATAGCGACATTCACGTTTTTCCATAAGAAAAAGAACCTAGACTATAATTTGGTCTTGGTCGCTTCGGCAGAAGAGGAAAGTAGTGGGCCAGATGGGTTGAACAGTATGTTGGAGGTCATTCCTGAAATCGATGTAGCCATTGTTGGCGAACCCACATTAATGAATTTGGCTGTGGCAGAAAAGGGCCTCGTGGTTTTTGATGCCAAGATCAAAGGAACACCAAGTCATGCGGCACATCCAAATAACGATAACGCGATTTACAATACTATCGATGTCTTGAAATGGTTCCAGAACTATAAGTTCGAAAAGAGATCGCCTGTATTGGGGGATGTGAAAATGACCGTTACGCAGATCAACGCTGGAAAGCAGCATAATGCTGTGCCAGCTGAGGTTGATTTGGTGGTCGATGTAAGAGTGAATGATAAATATTCCAATGGGGAAATTGCAAAGATCCTTGAGGATAAATCACCTTGTTCAAGTATAAAAGCGCGAAGCCTGCGATTGAATTCTTCATCCATTCCAATAAGTCATCCGTTAGTAGAAGCCGGGATTTCACTTGGAAGGAAGACCTATGGGTCACCTACATTATCGGATCAAGCAGTTTTGAGCTGCCCGTCCTTAAAATTAGGGCCTGGTGACAGCACACGATCCCATACCGCAGACGAATTCATTTATTTGAAAGAAATTGAAGAAGGGATTGATATATACGTACAATTGTTAGAAAAAGTACTTTAGATTGGAAAAAAGAGACAAGAGGCAAGAAAAAAGACTTGAGAAGTAATCATTATAGTCTTTGTTCTTACAGCAAAGCGGTCTTTTCTCTTGATTCTAATTTTTTAAGAATTAAAAAATTTACACATGAAACTCTGGGACAAAGGCATAGTAATAGACAAGAAAATAGAGCAATTCACAGTCGGTAACGATCGTGAGATCGATCTACACATTGCAAAATATGATGTACAAGCATCACTGGCACATGCGATCATGCTGGAGTCGATCGGAATCATAACGTCTGAAGAACTACAGCAACTGAAATCAGGATTGCAGTCCATTTCGGAGTCTATTAATAACGGAAGTTTTATCATTGAAGACTCGTTTGAAGACGTGCATTCCAAGATCGAGCACGAACTTACCAAAACACTGGGTGAGGTCGGGAAGAAGATTCATACCGCACGGTCCAGGAACGATCAAGTCTTGGTCGCCCTTCAATTGTATTATAAAGAGAACCTTAAACTGATCAATGAGAAAACAAAGACATTTTTCGATACGCTTTTAGACCTTGCCGAGAAACATAAATCGCAATTATTGCCGGGTTACACGCATCTGCAAGTAGCTATGCCATCATCTTTTGGATTGTGGTTTTCCGCTTATGCCGAATTATTGATCGATGATGCACATGTACTGAATGCTGTGTCCAAGAT